>CBDUUO010000369.1:0-4042 GCA_965370395.1 uncultured bacterium | reverse complement strand
AAAGCCAGATTTGATGTGGTGACCGTAATTTCAAATCGGGACAAACCTCGGGTTGAAATCATTAAGAATGCCTTTGAACTCGCCTATACGTAATCCGAACAAAACAGAAAAAAACGGGGTGCTCTATGTGGTTGCCACCCCCATTGGCAACCGGGAGGACATCACCCTGAGAGCGCTCAATATTCTACGGGAAGTCGATCTGATTGCCGCCGAAGATACCCGCAAATCCGGCACCTTTCTGGCCCATTACCAGATAAAAAATCGCCTGATTTCTTTCCATGAGCATAACGAGAAAAAGCGAACCCCGGAGCTGATCGACAAACTTTTGGACGGAACGACAATAGCACTGATATCCAATGCCGGCACACCGTCGGTTTCCGATCCCGGCTACCGTTTGATAGAAGCCGCCATTGCAAATAAAATCGCGGTAATCCCGATTCCAGGGGTGACCGCCGCCACCGCTGCCATGAGCGTTTCCGGGCTGCCCACCGATTCATTTGTGTTTATTGGATTTGCCCCTAAAAAAAAGGGGAAACGACTGAAATTTCTAACTGAACTTGGCGCTGAGCCCCGCCCTCTGATTTTCTATGAATCTCCCAAACGAATTTTATCTCTAATGGAAGAGATTATCTCCTGTATGGGTGATCGCAATGCCATGCTGGCCCGGGAAATGACCAAGCTGCACGAAGAATTTGTAAGGGGAACCGTGTCGCAAATTTTAAGGACCATCAGGGCCCGGCCGGTCCTTAAAGGGGAATGCACCCTTCTGGTTGCGGGCGGTGAGGAATCAGAAAAAATCGACTCTGAAATTGTTAAAATCGAGATAAAAACGGCACTGGAAAAAGATCAAAACAGCCTCTCCGAAATCGCTAGGACCATTGCCAAAAAATATGGCCTTCCGAAAAGAGAGGTCTATGACCTTGCCTTAAAATTGAAGCGTTAGAGGCCATAGGACAGATGTCAGAGGTCAGAGGACAGATCCAAGTGATTGCGGATTTCAGATTGCGGATTGCGGAATGTGGAGGTCAGACAGAAATATGGCATTTTATCCAGCACCTTGGCATAAATTAAATCAGATAAATCGTGCGTCGAATTATGCTTGATTATACATTACTCCAGCACTCCAATTCAGCCGCCGTTGCCAAGGGCTACTATGGCGAAGTCGTCCATGCTATTACTTTAAAATTAAAGATATTTGATAATTATGGACCCAATCCAAAATCCGCAATCCGCAATCCGCAATAAGGTCATTTACCCCGTAATACTGGCGGTTCCGGATGCGGTTAAGGAGCGAACGCCTAAAGAACGCGTCAAATTCCTCAGCCGGCATGCCCGGCGGGCCCTTGAGATGTCTGCAGAGAAAAGCAGCATTCGCCTCGATGCGCTTTACCAGGATGAACGCAGCGCCCCCCTGCCCTTCAACGGCACTTACTGGTCGATTACCCACAAAAATGAATATGTCGGCGGTGTCGTCTCCCCGTCGCCGGCCGGCATTGATATTGAAAAAATTTGTCCCCGGGCAAAATCTTTGTTTCGTAAAACCGCTGCTGAAGCCGAATGGGCGCTGGCCGACACGACTTTTACGACGTTTTTCCGCTACTGGACGGCAAAGGAGGCCGTGTTGAAGGCTGCCGGTATCGGTCTTAGAGATCTTGCAAAATGCCGGATTAGCCGGGTCCTGGGCGCGCATCATCTTGATGTAGAATACGATGGTAACAAATGGCAGATTGAACACTATTTCTTTAACAACCATATTGCATCCATTGTCAAAAACGACTTTGAGATCAATTGGACAATTGAGTAATTGTCATCACCGGATGATTTTTGTCAAAAAAAAAAAAGCCGTAAATCCGCTAAAGAAATGTCCGGATTTGTCCGAAGAATATCATAACAAGCGGTGCCCCCCCCTGACCCATAAGCTACCGTTTACAAATCCAATAATTTATTGAAAATAAAACAAAAATACCAAATTTGAACCCGTTTGAGGCCAGCTGTATTTTTTGACTTTTCGTCGGTAATAAGATATATTTTAATTTAAACGTCAATCACAGGATTTAGGGAGGATAAAATGGAAGTTCTGGGTATTGATATCGGTTTCGGATTTACAAAAGCCACCAACGGCAAAGAAACCATGATTTTTAAATCAATTTTTGGAGATGCATCCGAAATCCAATTTTGGGCGGATTTCGGCGATAGTATCCCGACGGATCATATCCATGTGACCATTGACGGCAAATCCTATTTTGTGGGCGACCTTGCAGAGCAGCAGTCGAGTGTTTTAAACTTCACTTTGGACCAGGAACGGCTCATTACCGATTATGTCAGAATTCTGGCCTTAACGGTTGCGGGACTTTTCTTTAAAAATAATACCCCCATCAATGTGCCCATCAACGTCGTGTCCGGGCTGCCCATTGGATATTTTAAACAAAACCATGAGCGTTTTAACGAGATCCTGGCCGGTCATCACAGTGTGACCTATCATTCCCATAACGGCCAGAAGACCACCCGGGAAATTTATATCAACAAGATCCGCATGCTGCCGCAACCATTGGGCAGTATCCTGAACAGCCTGATGGATGTGGACGGCAAGATTGTAAATGAAGAAATCGCCCAGCAGAAAGTCGGTGTGGTCGATATCGGGTTTCGCACCACCGATTTTACGATTCTCGATCATTTACGCTATATCGATCGCGGCAGCCGTACCGTCGACACCGGTATTTCAAAGGGGTTCAGTGTCATTTCAAACAAGCTGAGGGAGAAATGCGGTGTCGGCGTCGAGCTTTACCGCTTATACAAAGCCGCTGAGGAAGGCACCATAAAGATGCGGGGACACGGTTTCTCTTTTGAAAAAATCAGGGATCAGGTCTATTCCCAGCTGGCGTCAACCATCGCCAACGATCTTGACCGGCTCTGGGCCGATGACTGGGATATCGATACCATCATCCTGACCGGTGGCGGCTGCCGGGAGCTGGCCAAATATCTTCACCCGCTCATTAGCGGAAACGTCATACCGATCGATTCAAATACAGATCCGCGACTAAACAATGTCCTCGGCTATGCCAAGTACGGCAGGTATATCTGGGGAGAAGCGGCTGTCGAAAATCCCGCTGCCAAATTAACCGGAGAGCCGAAGCCCGAGTCGGAAACCGAAGCCATCGAAACCATCGACGAGAATGAATTGTCGCAGGTATAATTCACCTAAAATGAGCGGTTCAAATTATAAAAAATCTGGATTGTAATTTTTTCCCATCCCATGCTTTAACGCTGCGCCAAAACAATTTTTTCCCCTTTCTGCAGAATCTTTAAACCGAAATTTTTCAGGGTCTGTTTCAATGGCCGACCGAACAAAAAATCAAGCATTTCCATGTCCAGTCCGCTCCAGGATACCACCAGTTTCCGAATTTCAATATCAAATTGAATGATTTCTGCGAGTTTTTGCCGGGCTTCACCTCCCCTGTCACTGTTTATCGCGTTCACCAGTTTCTGAATCGTTTCGTAATTACAGCGCGCCTGATGGTCTTTAATTATGCCCCACAACCCTTCAATATCAGCGATCAGGTCTTCGCGCTTCAGGTGCCTTTTGGCATACAGGTCTTCAAGCGCTTTGGTATCCCAGCATTTGAGGGCGCGACATTCAATCGGCCGGTTTTCATAGATGGTACAGGCATTTTGTTTTTCATCAAAGAGAATACAGGTCCAGCTATCACCTTTGCCTTTTAACTTTATAACATCGGAACTGACCGGTTCCAGACATTGTTTGACATTATCATAGGCCATTTCACCCTTGCGGATGGTATAGAGATATTTTGAATGGATCACACCCTTTTCAATCAGCGCTTTATCCGCGTGGTGAAATGACGGTCCGCCTTTCTTGCAGCAGGTGCCACAACGGGAGCATTCTGAAATGGGCTTTTCCTTCCCGGCTTCTGCCGACGCTTTGGATTTTTCATTTTTGTTTTTCGAAACTGAGTTCATAATAAAAATATCTGGTTATCCAGAAAGAACAAGTGGTATTGAATGTGGGATCCCGGCGGCGGGAGAT
>CBDUUO010000368.1:0-4066 GCA_965370395.1 uncultured bacterium | reverse complement strand
AAAATCGGCATAGACAACCTCCTTTTGATTTTTTATACTATAAGAGCCACGAAATTTGATTGGGTTGCAAGCTATTGTTCTGCTTAATTTTTCTTCTGCTTCCTACTAAATAGAGATTTTATATTTAGCCACAGACCCACACAGACGCGCACGGACAGGTTGTATATTGTTAGGTTTATAAAAGCTTGAAACATTTTATGGCCGATGAGATTAATTCCAAATAATCAGTAATGATACTGCCCGCAGGGCATACAGTTTTCTTTTGTTCAATGTCTGCCAAAAAAAATAGTCTGTGTTTGTCTGTGTGGGTCTGTGGCTAATCAATCAAAAAAAGGAAGGTGGACCATGATCACTACAAAGCTCAGAAGAGCAGCCTTTGCGGGCAGCTGGTACCCTTCAAGTGCGGCTGAATGCGAAAAAGAAATCGACGGGTTTCTGGCCGAGGGTAAAAACATGGATTTGCCGGCCGGAAAGCGGGTGGGGGGCATCGTACCCCATGCCGGATGGTTTTTTTCGGGTAGTATTGCCTGCAATGTGATCAGCTGCTTGAAATCAGATGATCCCCCGGATGTGTTTGTTGTTTTCGGGATGCATCTTTATCCGGACTCCCCCTGTATGATGATGGCCGAAGGCGCATGGGAGACACCTTTCGGCGAAATTTGTGTTGATGAGCAACTGACCGGCGAGCTGACAAAGCAATTTTCTTTTACACTTGAATCCCCCAACAGCTTCACCCAGGACAATACCATCGAGCTTCAGCTTCCCTTTATCAAATATTTCTTTAACGAGGTGAAGATCGTTGCCATGGGTGTGCCGCCCGCCAAAAGCTCCTTGGAAATCGGCCGGGCGATCGTTGATATTGCCAATCGGTTGGATTTACAGATTAAAGTGATTGGATCTACGGATCTGACGCATTATGGTCGTAATTTTGGGTTCGTATCTGAAGGAACCGGTCCACAGGCTGTTGATTGGGTGCGCAATCAAAACGATCGTCGTATTATCGACATGATGCTGGATATGGAAGCTGAAAAGGTGATCAATGAAGCCTTGGCCAGCCACAACGCATGCTGTGCCGGTGCCGCGGCGACAGCAATCGAAACCGCGAAACACCTGGGGGCAGATCGGGCCGAATCCATCGCCTATGCGACAAGCTATGATAAAAACCCGGGAGATAGTTTTGTGGGATACGTGGGGATCGTGTTTTAGTTCAGACAGGGTTTTTTAGATAGCGTCTGCACGGCCGCGAAGAGGTTTGCTGGGAGTGCCTAAATTGATCTAAAGTTCGAAGTGACTAAAGTTAAGGTATCGCTACGCTCAATCATTTATTAAAATGACAGAATTCCTTAACTTTAGTCACTTTAGATCACTTGTAACTTTAGATCACTTGCTTTTGTGAGCATTTTGAAGCGGATCTTAACACCGCCCTCGGGCAAAAGATGAGGGTTTAAAAGCCACTTTTACAAAGTGATCGGGGCGGCAGTCGTATAGACGCTTAAATCCTTCCCCCTTATTGGTCCACAATTTTGATCGAATCCGAAATCACCCCTATTTGAAAATCCGGTTCTGCTCTCCTCCTGTCGGCGCGGTGATTCATTCCAATGGCAATTTGGAATACTGCTAGGGCACGACAACATCTTCAAGCCGAAAGTAATGCACCACGGTTTCCGTCTCCTTGACCGAAAAAGACATGGTGCCGGTGATCTCGAAATGGACGCTATCAAACAGACAATGCCGGGAATTAAATGCGATCTTTAGCGGCGTCTAAACGGGCTACCACCCCGAAATTAGATGATCTAAATTTTGGATTAATTTTTAGGAAATCACCCCCTCATCTGGAAATATTGGTACCATAATTTATCGATTAATTCAATTTTTAGTTCAAAAAAAGATTAAAAAATATTTTAATACATTGGAATTATTCAGTTTAATAGTAATATTGAACCCTTAAATTTAGGCTTGAACGGGCAATGTTTGATCTAAATCAGTATTATGATTCCGATAGGGTTACTTTTTCTGCTGCTGGGCCTTGAGTATTTTTGCCCAGGTATCCCGCAAGGTTACCGTGCGGTTGAACACCAGGGACCCCTCTTTGGAATCCTTGGCATCCACACAAAAATACCCCAGACGTTCAAACTGGTAGCGATTTCCCGGTCCGGCGGCGGCCAGGCCGGGTTCTACCATGCAATTGGCCAATTTTTTCAAAGAATTAGGGTTAATATAATCGGTAAAATCTTTTCCGTCTTCCACCTCGTTGGGGTTTTCCTTTAAAAAGAGATGCTCATAGAGGCGCACTTCAGCCGCTGCCGCATGAGATGCTGAAACCCAATGCAGCGTCCCTTTGACTTTGCGGCCATCAGGCGAGTCACCACCTCGGGTTTGGGGATCATAGGTGCAATGCAGCTCGATTACTTCTCCTGTTGCGGGGTCTTTGACCACATCGACACAGGTAATAAAGTAGGCATAGCGCAGCCGGACTTCCCGGCCCGGGGCCAGGCGGAAAAACTTTTTGGGCGGTTCTTCCATAAAATCATCCTGTTCGATGTACAGTTCCCGGGAAAATGGGATTTTGCGGGTGCCCATATCCGGATCTTCCGGATTGTTTATGGCATCCAATTCTTCCACCTGATCCTCGGGGTAATTGTCAATGATGACCTTCAGGGGCCGCAACACACCCATTACCCGGGGCGCAATTTTGTTCAAATCTTCCCGGATGCAGTATTCCAGCAGGGCAATGTCCACCATGCTGTCGGCTTTCGCCACCCCGATGCGTTCGCAGAAATTGCGGATGGATTCAGGGGTGTATCCCCGACGCCGCAAACCGGATATCGTCGGTATGCGCGGATCATCCCAGCTGTCTACATGGCCTTCTTCCACCAGGCGGATCAGCTTGCGCTTGCTGAGCACCGTATAGTTGAGGTTGAGACGCGCAAACTCGATTTGCTGGGGATGGTAGACTTCCAGCTGCTCCAGAACCCAGTCATAGAGGTCACGATTGATTTCAAATTCCAGCGTACAAATCGAATGGGTGATCCCTTCGATCGAATCCGAGAGGCAGTGGGTAAAGTCATACATGGGATAAATCACCCACATACCGGCGGTGCGATAATGGGGGACCTTCTTGACCCGATACAGGGTGGGATCGCGCATCAGCATATTGGGGGACGCCATGTCGATCTTGGCCCGCAGCACATGCTCGCCTTCATCATATTCACCGGCCCGCATGCGTTCAAACAGATCCAGATTTTCTTCAATCGTGCGCTCACGATAGGGACTGTTTTTACCGGGTTGCGTCAGGGTGCCGCGATATTCCCTGACCTGATCAGAACTCAGGCTGTCCACGTAGGCTTTGCCTTTTTTGATGAGCTGAACGGCAAATTCAAATAGTTGCTCAAAATAATCGGAGGCATAGTATTCGCGATCTTGCCAGTCAAATCCCAGCCAGCGAACGTCCTGCTTGATGGATTCCACATATTCCACTTCTTCTTTGGCCGGGTCGGTATCATCGTAGCGCAGATTGCAAAGCCCGCCGTATTCTCCGGCAAGCCCGAAATTTAAACAGATGGATTTCGCATGTCCGATGTGCAGATACCCGTTGGGTTCCGGCGGGAAGCGCGTATGGACGCGCCCATCGTTTTTACCGGCTTTGATGTCTTCATCAATAATGTGTTTGATGAAGTTCGGCGGCGGTGCAAATTTGCCGTTGGTTTTTGAGGAAGCCGGTTTCGAGTTTTTAGCGGTCTTGTTGTCCGGTAACTTCATAAGGGCCATTCCTTAACAGAGACAGAGGTTTACATTTTATTAAATTAGAATGCATTTTCTAAAAAAAATCAAACGATTTGAGCTTTTATTGTTGAGAATAGCAAGTAAACGGCAACTCATCTAAGTTCCGTTGCCAAGATAGGGAAAAGCGGCCCTTGCCGGATTAAGCCGGAAAACGACAATTCATGGCTCCGGGAGGACGATTCAGGCCGGAAAACGACAAGTCATGAAAGCAAAATGGGTGGTGTTGTTATTTTGCGTTATTACCAAATCGCATCCACATGTGAGTACTCGAGCATTTTCTGAT
>CBDUUO010000367.1:0-4068 GCA_965370395.1 uncultured bacterium | reverse complement strand
TGGCCCTGGGGCCTTGCGGGCCTTCAGCTCCCCAGGGATCGGTCTGAAACAGCCGTTTTAATTCCGCCCAGCGAATGGTCATCTTGTGATAACGCTCGGCATCCTGATCCCGGGACCAGGTCGCCACGGTCCACTGCTGGTTTTCGTGCTGCCCCAGGCAAAAGTCCGGCGGCCTGAAAAAATGCACCACTGTATCTTTTTTCCCGGCGGCATCATACAAAACCCCCTGCTCGATCGGAAACGTACGGCAGGTATCCGGGCGATCGGCATAAACCGCGCAGCCCGCATCCACCAAAAATGGGCAGGTCTTTTCCTTGTTTTCAGACATCCGCAAAAGGACTTCCGGAAAAAAATTGCCGGATCGCAGAACCACATCCACATATTGATCGAGAAATTCATCCGATGAAATGCCCAATGCGTTTTTTAGCCACAGCACGTCGTAGGGGTATAAAAACAGGTTCAAATCCCGGCAGCAGCGATTATAACAGCCGATTCCCGGATAACACCGAAATGAAAAGGTGTCTCCCGCTTCAATCCGGCGCCCGGGTAATTCTTTGAGTTTATCTAAATCTATGGATTTCATCGTCTAAGGTCGCTTCATTTGGCATCGAGCAAAGGGCATGGCGCAAAGCGTTTTCTTACTGACCCTCTGCCCTATGCGCTATGCATCTGTGACAATCATTTCCGCAACGGTCATCCTGATTTTTCCGGCAAAACCCAGTGTCTGCTTAACTTCCTGCTCAAGGATTGCCATATCACGATAAAACGGTGTGCGATCAAATTTGAAATAGCCTTGGCGGCCGCAACGACGGTCAAAAGTTTCGCAGCCCGGGCCATAAACCGGGTTTTGCCCGGGTTTTTGCAATTCATGGGGGATACCGTGCAGCCGGCAGATCATCGGGCGATAGGGATACAGGATGCACAATTCATCAAAATTAAGCGGGCACATCAGCCGCACGGCCGCTCCGCTATTATCGGCTTTCGCCGTTTCATCAACCACGGTCAAGGCCCGCGATTTCACCTCGTTTTGTTTTTTGAGGGTTAAGGTATTGAGGCCCTCTATCATATAGGTATACTCAATAACCGTGTGGTGATAGAAACGCGTCCGGCAGCAATTGTCTCCGCACCCGTCACAGGTAAAACCATAAGGGCCTGCTGCCCGATTATAGGCTCGATCCATGGCAGTATAGATCTGCTGCAACCGATCAATAAAAGCGGCGTAAACGGGGGTTGCCATCCGATCTTTCTCAAAAGGGAGAATCATGGTTTATCTCATTAATTTTCATGAGGAGCCCCTTAGTATCATAAAATAAGACGCTTCATCCCGCGAAGCGGGGCAAGATTCAGGTATTATACAACCGGCGAGGGAAAGAAGATCTTTTGATAAAGGTTCATGGCGTAGCGGTCGGTCATACTGGCAATCAGATCGCAAACGGTGCGCTCTTTGGGCTGGCTGTCGTGATTGCTCCCCAGCATCTGCATTTTCATTAATTGTTGGTGCAGCAGTTCCTCGTTTTCTAAAAAATAGGTATACAGTTCGGATAACATTTTTTTCGCTTTTTCAAAATCCTGATGGACCTGCGGCGAACGGTAAACGTTATCATACAGAAACTGCCTTAAAGCCGTCATGGCAAAATAGACTTCATCACTTATTTTCAGGTGAAGCTCTCCATCTTTAGCTTCGCTGGAAGCAATTAACGCCCGGATCATGGTTGCCGCGCGATCGGAATGCGTGCCGCCCAGTACCTTCGTGCAGCGCTCGGGCACCTGCTCGGATCGAATCACCCCGCTTCGAATCGCATCCTCGAGGTCATGGTTCAAATAAGCCATGATATCGGCGATGCGCATAATTCTGCCCTCATACGTACAGGCCAATTCTTCAGGGTCATCCGGTATGATCTTTCCATAGCCTTTGGAATGTTTTAAAATACCGTCGCGAACTTCAACCGTCAGATTCAGCCCGGCACCGTTGTTTTCCAGAACTTCAACGACCCGCAGGCTTTGTTCGTTGTGCGAAAAATCGGCTGAATAAATCTCTTTTAGCACGGTTTCGCCGCTGTGCCCGAAGGGCGTGTGGCCAAGATCATGGCCCAGCGCGATGGCCTCAACCAGGTCTTCGTTTAAAAACAGGGCCCGGACCATGACCCTCGCCATCTGGGACACTTCCAGCGTATGGGTTAAACGGGTTCGGTAGTCATCACCCAACGGGGCCAGAAAAACCTGAGTCTTGTGTTTTAACCGCCGGAAGCCGTTCGAATAAACAATTCGATCCCGATCCACCTGGAACGCCGTCCGAACCGAACAGGGCTTTTCGGCAACGGCACGGCCCCGGGAATCGGAGCTCAAACACCCGAACGGCGACATAAATTTTTTCTCGCGCCGTTCATATTCTTCTCGAATTAACATGCTGCGTGTCTCCCCGGAAACTCACTTTTTTAAAATATTTCGATAGTATAAATCGTTTGGAAAATCTAAAAAATGGGTATATTATTAACATCACTACCCCTTGTAAAGCAATATCTGAATGAATGGACATCATCTCATACTGGGCAAACTGACCGATTTTATCACCGGTGAAACCTTAAAAGACACCCACGATGAGCGCTATCGACAAAAAATTGCCCGTCTGCTTATCCGTCAGCTGGGGTACTTAAAAGCGGATATTGAGCCTCGCAAGGCGCTTGTCGTTAGAGCCGATGATAAAAAAGCGGCCCTGAAAATTGATTTTAGCATAACGCTGGCAGGCAAGACGTGTATGGTCCTGAAGTATGGGCCCGGATCCCTGGTAACCCGCCGGCGCGCAGTGCTGGCAGTATCGCGACTGATTGTACCTTATCAGGTACCGGCGGCCGTTATCACCAACGGACAAGATGCCGAGATAATCAACGGCACATCGGGTGAAGTCATCGCCAGCGGTCTCGATTCGATCCCGTCAAAAGCGGATTTGACAAGGCTGGCGGCCGGCGAAACCTTTGCGCCGATTTCAGATCAACAGGCCGAGATGGAGTCAAGAATCCTTTATTGTTTTGAAGTCGATGATCGTTGTGAATGTGACGATGACGTCTGTAGATTATAAAATTAGGTGTCAGGTGTCGTTTTTTAGGTTTCAGGTGTCAGTCACCGGGTTCAGAGGTTCAGGGTACAGGGTGTCAGGAATTCGGAAGTTGGAATGCGGAATGCGGAAAATAAGAAAAGGCGCAGGACGGATGCATGCGATCTAATCTGATTCTTTTCGTCCTCGTCCTCGTGCTCGTCCTCGTGAATCAGAATTTTATAGGAGACGAGGGACGAGGACGAGTACGACGACGATGGCGATAGCTGCCGCGCCGTAGCTCAAAGAGCTAAAGCGGCTCCTCTGATCTCTGACATCTGTTTTCTGTTATCTAACCTCTGAACCTGGAACGTTGAACCTGGGGGAACCGACACCTGAAAGCTCTTTTTCCTGACACCTGAACACTGAAACCTGACACCTAAGCTTTAGGGGAGCGGTGATGGATTACGAATACTTCATGAAAAAAGCATTGGGCGAGGCGCAGGCCGCTCTGGTTGCCGGTGAGTTTCCGGTGGGGTGCGTCATGGTTCACGACAAAAAAATCCTGGTCTGCGGCGCCCGCAAAGGCACCACCGGAGATTGCCCCAATGAAGTCGACCATGCCGAAATGATTGCTTTAAGAAGGCTGATCCGCCTCGACTCGAAAATTAATCTGCGAGAGGTAACGGTGTTCAGCACGCTGGAGCCTTGCCTGATGTGTTTTGGTGCCCTGATGATCAGCGGTATCGGCAAGCTTGTTTTTGCTTATGAGGACGCAATGGGGGGTGGCACCCAATGCGATGCGGTTAACCTGCCGCCTTTATATCAATCAAATCAAATGCCGATCATACCCGGCATATTGCGTAACGAAAGTTTGAAATTGTTGAAGATCTTTTTCTCAGAGCCGGAAAACACGTACTTGAGGGGCAGCCTTTTGGCCACTTATACCCTCGGCCAATAAACGATTTCTCCAGGTCGATCGCAATTTTATACCGCTTTCCATACTAATGTTCCGAATTACGGAATGGGGGTATAAG
>CBDUUO010000366.1:0-4086 GCA_965370395.1 uncultured bacterium | reverse complement strand
AATGAGATGGCTTTTCGAACCGAAGCCATTGTTATTGCACTCATGATGCCCATCGGTATCTGGATCGGTAAAACGGCCACGCAATGGGCGCTGCTCATCGGCTCCAGCCTGCTGGTTCTGATTACCGAGTTGCTGAACTCAGCCGTGGAAAAAGTGGTGGACCGCATTGGTACGGAACATCACATTTTGTCCAAACAGGCAAAGGATTTGGGCTCGGCAGCAGCTGCCGTGAGCATGCTGTCAGCCGTGATTGTGTGGGGTCTGATCGCTTATGAGCGCTTCATGAGGTGAGAGAAAAAAAGTGCCTAAAATGAACTAAAGTGAGCTAAAATGCCTAAAGCCCGCCCTCGCGCTATAAAATACTATCATGTGATTACTTCAGTTAACGGTGCAGGATTTCGAGTAACCCATTAAATCTGTAATCAAGGTCTGGGCCAGGGTTAAGGTGTCGCTGCGCTTCCATCTTTTATTAAAAATGATCGTTCGACCCAGAGGCTCTCGACGGGAAGAATTCATCAACTTTAGTCACTTTAGATCACTTATCACTTTCGTTCACTTATTACGGACAAAATATAGCGATTGCAAATAATAGTTTAGCGCACCATACACTGCTTAACCCATGGCTCGGCAACCGCTTTGAGCTGCATCAGTTCATCATCGGTATATTCGTAATTGGTTTCCTTAAAAAAATCAGGGTGCAGTATTCGACTTTTGTGAAAACGCTGCAGCGCATAAACGCTGGCGCCTTTTATCAGGCGGCTTATATTTTCAATGACCGCTGAGGTCACGATGGGCTTGACGCAGGTGGTTCGAAATTCATAGGCAATTGCCGATTCCATAATAATCTCAATGCTTGAAAGGATCGCTGTCGGATTGCAGTTTGGTTTGATGTAGGTGGCGTACCAAGTTGGGTCGGTTTTCAGGTCCATGGCGATGTAATCGATCAGCCCCTCGGCGATGAGCCTTTTGATCACCCGGGGGCGGCTGCCGTTGGTATCCAATTTCACCGGATATCCCATATTTTTAATGTGCCGGCATAAATCAAAAAGATCGTCCTGAAGCGTGGGTTCACCGCCGGAAATAACCACGCCGTCTAAAAACCCTTTGCGGTTTTCGATGAACCGATAGACATCGCCGGGGTCAAATTCAGCAGAGCGCCCGGAGCAACCTTTGACCAGATCCGGATTATGACAATACGGACAGTCAAAGTTACAGCCGGACAAAAAAATACCGCAGCTTAACTTTCCCGGGAAATCAATCATCGAGTTTTTTAATAGCCCGCCGATGATCATTGGTTCGCGATCTCCTACCTAAGATGGTTTCAGGTGTCAGTCACTGGGTTCAACGTTCAAAGGTTCAGAGGTTGGATAACGAACAATAGAAAGAAGTCAGATGTCGAAGGACAATTATTAACCATCTGCAGCCAGTAGCCAAAACCCTGAACCTCTGAACCTTTGACACTAGGCTACCTTAAACAGCTTGCGGTCACTGTATTCAGCCTGTTTGCCGTTATTCCATTGTTTAACGGGTCGCAAATAGCCGACTACCCGGGAATAAACTTCAGTTTCCTGATGACAGATCGAGCACTTTGCCTGCTCCCCATTGATGTATCCGTGCGACGGGCAG
The DNA here is from genome assembly GCA_965370395.1 of uncultured bacterium. Taxonomy (GTDB): domain Bacteria; phylum Desulfobacterota; class Desulfobacteria; order Desulfobacterales; family JAHEIW01; genus JAHEIW01. Next base: position 2,460 of record CBDUUO010000366.1, on the reverse strand, counting down.
ACACTGAAAGTGGGCGTCAACGTAAAATACGGAAGCCGATAATTCGTTGCCACCTTGCGGATCAAATTTTTGATGGCATCGATATCGTTGACTTGTTCGCCCAGAAAAATGTGTAGAACCGTCCCACCGGTATATTTGGTCTGGAGCTGATCCTGGAATTCCAGGGTTTGAAATATATCATCGGTATAATTTACCGGAAGGTGGCTGGAGTTGGTATAGTAGGGCGCTGCCCCGCTGCGAAAATCAATTTCATTGGCGCAGATAATTTCCGGATACTTCTTTTTGTCCAGCAGGCATAGACGGTATGATGTGCCTTCAGCCGGCGTGGCCTCAAGATTGAAAATGTCGCCGGTATCCTCCTGTATTTCCGAAATCAGGTCACGCAGAAAATCCATCACTTGCAGCGCAAATTTCTGACCGCCTTCGGAGCTGATGTCTTCACCCAGAAAATTCAGACAGGCTTCGTTCATGCCGATAATGCCGATGGTAGAGAAGTGATTTTTCCAGTAAAGGCCGGTGCCATTCTTGATATCCCGCAAATAAAACTTCGAGTAGGGATAGAGATTTTTATCGGTAAATAGTTCCAGAACTTTGCGCTTGATTGAAAGGCTTTCGGCCGCCAGCAGGACCTTTTCTTTTAAATTGGCAAAAAAATCTTTCTCGGTCTGACTGACATAACCCATACGCGGCAGGTTAATCGTCACCACGCCGATGGATCCCGTCAGGGGATTGGCCCCAAAAAGGCCCCCGCCGCGTTTTAAAAGCTCCCGATTGTCCAGGCGCAGGCGACAGCACATGGAGCGTGCATCTTCAGGCGCCATATCTGAATTGACAAAATTAGAAAAATAGGGAATCCCGTACTTTCCGGTCATTTTCCAGATCATATCCAGGTTGGGGTTGCTCCAATCAAAATCGGCCGTAATGTTGTAGGTGGGTATTGGAAAAGTAAAAACCCGGCCTTTGGCGTCGCCTTCCATCATGATTTCGGCAAAGGCCTTGTTTAATAAATCCATCTCCGGCTGAAACTCGCCATAGGTTTCTTCCTGTTCGATCCCGCCGTTAATCACAGACTGATCCTTTAAAATCGGTGAAACGTTTAAATCCAGGGTGATATTGGTAAATGGCGTCTGAAATCCAACCCGGGTTGGAATGTTGATGTTAAAAATAAATTCCTGCAGCGCCTGTTTGACTTCTTTATAATCCAGCCCGTCATAGCGGACAAAAGGCGCCAGAAGGGTGTCAAAATTGGAAATGGCCTGGGCACCGGCGGCTTCTCCCTGCAGGGTATAGAAAAAATTGACGATCTGCCCCAGGGCGGAGCGCAAATGTTTGGGCGCAGCGCTCTCGACTTTGCCTTCAACCCCCTTGAAGCCCTGCCGCAGTAAATCCTGCAGATCCCAGCCAACGCAATAAACCGCTAAAAGATTCAGGTCGTGCATGTGCAGGTCACCGTTCTTGTGGGCTTCTCGGATTTCGGGCGGATAAATACTGTTTAACCAGTATTCGGAGGTCACCTCAGATGAAATGTAATTATTCAGGCCCTGCAGCGAATAACACATATTGCTGTTTTCTTTAATTTTCCAGTCCAGTTTCTGAATATAGTGGTTTACCAGATCGACGTTGGCCCGGGTGGTAATCTGCCTGATCTGGGCATGCTGCTCGCGGTATAAGATATAGGCTTTAGCCGTTTTAAAGAACGGGGAATCCAGCAGGACAGCTTCAACGATGTCCTGGATCTCTTCCACTTCCGGCGCCGGGTCCAGCTTGAGTTCATGCGCCAGCGTTAAAACTCGCAGCGTTAGCTTCCTGGCTTCTTTTTCTTCAAATTCAGCGGTTGCCTTGCCTGCTTTGGCAATGGCGGCGGTGATTTTAGATGAATCGAAATCGACAACCCTTCCGTCTCTTTTTTTGATACTTTCAAACACGTAAGTCACCTCACCTCGTTTTATAGTGGTTGTCAAAAAAACGTTCCAGGATATGAGTGGTAGCGACTGACAGAAATGTCTAAGAGAATCTGACCGAAAGAAAGGGGCTCATCAAAGCCCCCAACATGTAAAATAGAGTAAAATACGGTAAAATGCTGTAAAACCAAAAAGACAAAAAAAACCACAATATGTGGTTTTCCACCCAGACAGCTTAAAAAATACCACAATATATTGATATTTGTCAATAAGAAAAATCAATATATAGTGTGTTTTTTATAAAAAATAACATGATTAATATTTTTTAATCATTAAAACAACAAGTTATAATTAAAATCATGAAATCTTGCGGGCACAATGCAATTCCCGGCTAACTTATACCGCTGGAAGTGATAGACTAAAAAGGGTTCTGGGTTCTGGGTTCAGAGGTTTCTGGTGTCAGGTGTTACATCTGTTTAATTCGTTCAATTGGTTCGGTTTAAGCCAACCAATTCAACCAATGAAACTAATAAAACTAATCTAACAAGTCCTTGAACCT
>CBDUUO010000365.1:0-4089 GCA_965370395.1 uncultured bacterium | reverse complement strand
TTCGTCACTTCGTTCCTCGCAATGACCGGCGATAGGACTTTTTACGAAACCATCACGATTGAATATTGAATATTTATGGAATTCTGTCCATTTTAACTCCTCACTTGTCATAAAATATTCAATCTTCAATTTTCAATCTTCAATCATAGAATCGATTTGCTCATCTTTAAAATGAGACAAGGACGCCGCTCCGGTGGGGCAGGCTACATTGCAGACGCCGCAGCCGGTACATAGCGCCTCTGTCACGATAGCCTGCTCCCGGCCTCCGGCGACTTGCGTGACCTTGATGGCCTCAAAACAACAGGCCTTTTCGCATTCACCGCACGCCCGGCAAAGTTCGGCATCCACGCGATTGATCATGCCTTCAGCGACAATTTCTTTCCTGGAAAGCACGGTGACTGCCCGGGAAACCGCACCACGAGCCTGTGCTATGCTTTCGTTGGCAAATTTAGGGCCCTGTGCCAGACCGCACAGATAAAAGCCGGGTGTCGCAAAATCAAGAGGCCTGAGTTTCGGATGGGCTTCCATAAAGAATCCATCTTCATCCAGAGGCAGGCGCATGGCATCGGCCAGCTGAAGGCTTTCTTCCCGGGGGCGAATGGCGGCACTCAATACCACCAGATCTGCTTGCAGTTGAACCGTCGCCTGTAAGTGTGCATCAAAAACGGAAACGCTGAGTGCATCGCCTCGATGCGTTACCCGGGGTTTGCGTTCAAGCTCATATCGATAAAAGCGAACACCCTGCCGGCGTGCTTCCAAATAGTAGCCTTCCTTAAAACCAAAGGTACGCATATCCCGATACAGGACCGATATCTGAGCATGCGGGTTAATGGTTTTTAACTTCAGACTGTTCTTGACGGCAGCCGTGCAGCAGACCCGGCTGCAATAAAGGTTTTCCGGTTCACGCGAACCGACACATTGAATCATAGATACCCGCTGCAGTTGTTTGGCCCTGTCAGGTTCGGTTACCAGCAGCTCTTCAAATGCTTTTTGGGTGATGACCCGGGGATGCTGTCCACAAAGATATTCCGAGGGCGTATATTCCTGGCCGCCGGTGGCGACAACGACAACTCCGTGAGAGATGGTTTGGGATTGACCCTTTACCGAAATGGTTGAAGTAAAATTCCCGCAACTTCCGGTAATGGACCGCACTTCCGCTTCTTTGATTATGGTGATCAAGGGTTGATCCGCAACTTTCTGAACAAGATCATGAACATACTGTGCCGGGCTGGCACCGTCTTCCGTATAGTAAAGGGTGCGGGCATTGCCGCCTAGCTCGGCGGTTCGTTCAATCACGGTAGTTTCGAATCCCTGCTCTGCAAAAGCAAGGGCAGCCGTAAGACCGGCCAGGCCCCCTCCGATGACCAACCCGCTGGGGACCACCTTATACGAAGTTTCATAAAGTGGTTCCAGCAATCGCGCACGGGAAACAGACATTCTCACCAGTTCTTTGGCTTTATGTGTTGCCGCCTCCGGTTCTGCCTGATGCACCCAGGCATCCTGTTCGCGAATATTGGCCAGTTCAAAGAGATAGGGATTGAGGCCGGCTTCACGCAATGTATTTCTGAAAAGCGGCTCATGGGTTCGAGGGGTGCAGGACGCCACCACCACCCGATTGAGGTCATGATCTTTGATTGCCTGTTTAATTTCCTGGAGTTGGTCGGTGGAGCAGGCAAACATGCAGTGGGTTGCATATTTTACGTTAGGCAGGGCGCGGGCAAACTCGGCCACCGTCTCCACGTCAACCACACCGGCAATATTGATACCGCAATGACAGACAAAAACACCGATGCAAGGCTCTTCTCCGCTGACGTTGCGTTCCACATGGGCGGGCGGGGCCGTCACCAGTGAACCTCTCGTGTCGGCCAGCAGGGCTGTCGCCTGAGCTGCTGCGCTGCTGCCCTGTTGGACGGAGTCCGGAATATCTTTGGGCCCCTGAGCGGCACCGCAGACAAAGATGCCGGGCTTTGAAGTTGCGACGACATCCAACGGGTCGGAAGCGCAGAAGCCATGCTCATTTAATTGTACCCCGATGCGCTCTGCCAATTGCGCAGTAGAAGCGTTCGCGCAAAGACCGACGGAAAGAACAACCATATCACATGTTTCTTCCTGGAGGTGATGATCCGGCCCGGCATAAGAAATGCTCAAAGTATCATCTTCGGGGTTTGGGATCACTCTGGAGATCAAGGACCGTACGTAGCGGACATCATTTTCTGATTTGGACCGCTCATAAAACCGATCGAAACCTTTACCGTGGGCCCGAATATCAATAAAAAAAATGGTGGTGTCAATCTGCGGGGCATGCTCTTTGGTAATCATGGCCTGTTTGGTGGCGGACATGCAGCACACCGCAGAACAGTACGTCTGTCCCATATGACTGTCGCGGGAACCGACACACTGGATCCAGGCGACACGGCCAGGAATTTTACCGTCAGAAAGGCGTTGGATATGGCCCTGGAAAGGACCGGCTGCTGAAAGTATGCGCTCGTATTCCAGGCTGGTGATGATATTGGGCCACCGTCCGTAGCCATATTCTCCTTTCAGACGCGCATCAAAAGGTTCAAATCCTCCGGCCAAAATCAGCGCCCCGGTGTCCAAGGTGACGATTTCATCTTCCTGATCAAAAATAACCGCCTTATTTTTACAAACATTTTCGCAGACACGGCACTTTCCTTTTGTAAAATAGGTGCAGTGTTCTTTATCGATGGTGTATACCAGGGGAACCGCTTGAGGATAGGGAATATAAATGGCTTTGCGTTGGTTTAGATTTAAATTAAATGGGTCGGATACTTTTTGAGGACACTTCTCCGCACAGATGTTGCAGGCGACGCACCTTTCCGGATCCACCGCGCGGGCTTTCTTTTTGAGGGTTAATTGAAATCGGCCGGGGTCCCCATTAATTTCAAGCACATCGGTATAGGCCAGGATTTCAATATTAGGATGATTGACCAGTTCCGCCAGCTTAGGGCCCATCATGCAAGAAGAGCAATCGTTGGTGGGAAATGTTTTGTCCAGCTGTGCCATGACACCCCCCACATTGGCCTTTTCTTCTACCAGATGCACTCTAAATCCGGAATTGGCAATATCCAGCGCGGTCTGGATACCGGCAATGCCGCTGCCGATTATGGTGACAGCTCCGATTTTTTGTATATGCTGCGTTAATGCGTCTTCGGTCATCAGTTATTCAATAAGTTTAGTTTTTGAAGAAGGGCAAAAGGGTCGGTAATGTGCCGGGAGAGCCAATTTGGCAGACTTTTGACAGCACATGCAAGCCCGATCAGCTCGCTGAAATAATAAACCGGTAAAGAAAATCGTTTGCCCCAATCCGCTCCGATTCTACCCTGATACATATCCAGATTGGCCTGACACATCTGGCAGGATACGACAATAGCCTGGGCGCCGACCCGCTGGGCCATATCGTATAGCTTGCCCACCAGCTGAGAAACAATGTCTGGGCGCGAAAGCACCTGACTGGCTCCACAGCAGTCGGTTTTGTAAGGCCAGGGGATTGCTGTTGCACCCAGGTTCTGAATGATACGGTCCAAAGCTTGAGGATCTTCGAAGTCGGTTGCTTCTGTAATCTCCGGTGGTCGGTTGGCCATGCAGCCGTAATAGCAAACGACCTCTAAGCCTTCGAGAGGTTTTTTTATGTGCTTTGCCACGGTGTGGAGCATTTCCTCTGTTGCAAAGAAATTCGCGAGATCCCATATTTGCGGCAAAGGTGCTTTAAGATGGATACCGTAACGGGAAGCAGAATCTTGATTTAGGGCCCGGGCAGCTGTCTTTAGACGATTAAAACACATGGGGCAAGGAACCAGCATGTCTGAATTCGGTAGTTTGGCGGCCAAATTCAACGTTCGACCGGCCAGCTCGATGCTGGCTTGCTGATCAATGCTATGGGCGGCGGTGGCCCCGCAACAGTTCCAGTCTGGAATTTCTTCCAATTGAATATCCAAGGAAGCGCAAATTCCCAATATAGATTCAGCATAATCTCTTGCTGTTCCTTCCAATGAACAGCCGGGATAATAGGATACCTTCATGATGTAATTTGCGCCTCGGAAATTCTAAAACTTGTTGAAAATAAGCTGG
>CBDUUO010000364.1:0-4094 GCA_965370395.1 uncultured bacterium | reverse complement strand
TTGAATTAGTTTCCATCCATAAATGGTCTTTTTCCCGCCGGGCTGCGTTCTCCGCAGGTTTCCGGCTGCGACGTACAGGAAGTACGTCTCGCCACAAACCCTTGTGCGGCCTTGCCCAACGGAAAAAATCCTCATTTATGAATTGGAAACTTGATAGAGCCATCCACGATTCGTGGATGGGTGCTAATTAAAGTTTCCTGGCATAGCGGCCGATAATACTAAAAGCCATCTCAAAAATGTCTTTTGGCCCAATATCTTTGTTGGTGCTTCGTTTCAAATCCTCGACATACAACAGTATGCCTCCGGTTTGCGACCCACAAAGATTATGGGATCAGGCGGGAAGTCCCGCTTGGCGGGGAAACTCAGCCCCGCCGCGATCTTGAACCAAAATCCTATTTTTGAGACGGCTTCTAACAAGGCCAAGGTTTTTGGAATGAAAAAGTAACACCGCGAAACGGAATAAGGATGATGAAAATTAAGCTATTGTTGTTGAGTGCCGTTATTTTTTTGCTTCTGGGGTGGAACACAAAAGATGGGGTATTATTTTTTTTCTTCGCTGTTCATCTTTTCACCCTGACCATTGGCGTTTTTCTTTCTAAATATGACCAAAAGCACCACCCTGCACGGACCCTCGATCCCCTCCCCGTCTCCGATTCTTCAGAGTCATAACTTAGCTCGCTTCGCTCATAACTGGAATGATGGAATTGTGAAATATTGGATTTTTTTTCGGATTTTGAAATCATTCAAAATCCAAACCGGTAGGAAATGATTTACCCAACTGACAATTTTTTGACATTTTTTTTGACAACATTTGTCACATTTTGCCTATCGAAAATAGTGGTAATTTCATAAGTATTTGAAAATATAAGAATTAAAAAAATAGGCAGAATTGGCATGATAGTTGTATAGGTATGTAGTCAGGTTGCCTGAAATAAATCTAAAGATCGGCGCCCAATAGCCGATAAAAAGATCATAAGGCACGCGCAATACCGGCCAGCAACAAAAACCTCAAATGATAAGGTGCTAAAAATGTTAGACAAAGCGGCAGATAATCACAATTTCGATTTCAATATTGGTCATCTGGTAAAAAGTCCCTGCAAAGCATGTCCGACAAGAGAGGATTTTCCGGGTTGTATGGAAGCTTGTGAACTTTTGGATCAAATTCAGACGGTTTTGTCTGATTCCATTTCCAGCGCCAATAATTACTCTGTTGCGGAGACATTTGACATACCCTCACAGGTGCTGGATCAGATCTAAACTTTCAATCCGCAATCCAAAATAGATTAATGCCCGTCAATGTATCTGATACCCATATAAGAAAAGGTATCCTGAGCAGTGGTAATTTCAGATATGTCCGGATCAACCTGATGATCTTCTCCCAAAATGCTACCATGCCCGATAATCTCGGGCGACACATGCTCATCCATGGTTTTTGAAAAATCCAATTCTGCTATCCAGATCAGCGAAGGCTGGCCGTTGTCACCACTATATCCGGCCGCCCCTTTTTGCTTCGAATAATACGCATTATATTCCAAATACGGCAGGTTAAAATCAATTTTCGGCTCATCATTTTGCACCGGTGCTGATGCGCATCCCAGCATGATCAACAGCGGTAATCCAAAGCAGAACATTGCCCGCTTCATAGCTCCTCCCACAGATATTTTTTTTGCAGGAATTTAACTTTTGGACATAAAATTTGCGATAATAGTTCATAAAAACCGCTCTTTCAAGCTTGACTTTAAGATTCAGCTTCTCTATTTGTGCTGGGATATTGAACACATCATTTGATAAAAAGGATTCAGAATGAAAAAACAGGCGAATGAAACTCCGGCGCTTTTGATCATCGATATGGTAAAAGACAATTTTATTGAAAACCGCAATTTGCCGATCACCCCATTTGCCAGAGCGTCTATCGAACCGCTTAATAAATTGATTGAAGTCTTTCGAGGTCAAAAATGGCCGATTGTTTTTTCCACCGATGCGTTTCATGAAGATGATTTTATATTCAAAGGGCGGATGCATCCCCACTCGTTGGCGGGCACCGAGGGTGCAAAGGTCATTGATGCCCTGGATATGCAGGACGATGATTTGTGGTTGCCCAAACCCAGATTTTCGGCCTTTTTTAATACCGGTTTGGAGAAGTGGTTACGGGAGAGGGGGGTGAGCCTCTGTGCCGTCGGCGGCATTGCCACCCATTTTTGTGTCCTGACCACTGTCCTGGATGCGATCTGTCACGATTTCAAGTCGGTGCTGCTTGAAGATTGTTCGGCAACATTTTCAAAACAGGTTCACGAACAGACCCTGGACAGTTACCGGCGCAATCCCCTTTACCCTTTATTGCGAGTAGCCAAATCTACCGATCTGATTGGCGAGCTCTTGGAAAAATCTTAAAAAATCAATCAGGAAAGCGCTAAAGCCGGGAGGCTTGAAAGCTGGGATGCTTGGAGGCAATTAAAGCTCGTAGCTCATAGCGCGTAGCTGTTAGCTTTTACTATGAGCCATGAGCTATCAGCTATGAGCTAATATTGCCTCCTGGCTTTCTGGCCTCCCGGCCCATTTTGTGCTTTCGTGATTAATTATTTGTTCTTGTTCTGGTTCGCTCGGTTAGCCATTATTGAGGCGATTTTCCCAGTCATACTCAGCTGACGTAACGATGTGCTCCATGCGCTGGATGCGCCGCTGCAGATTTTCATATCTCCTTTTTACCCGCTGTACCGCACCCTGCCTCGAGTACGTGTAGCTGTCATAAAATTCTTTTTCCGCCGAATTCCCGATTGGAATGACCGGTTCGGGCTTCATCAGCACGGCTGCCAGCAGGTACAACCCGATAGCCGGCAAGAAGCCGGCAACAAATAAAAGAATCAAGGCGATCACCCGGGTCCACAAAACTGAAAAATCAAAATGTTCCGCCAGCCCTTTGCACACCCCTAAAATAATGCCGCTGCGGGAGCGATAGATACCGTTGCGATAGCTGCGGGTATATTTTGTCATGGCCAAGCTTCCTTTCTATTGCGTTCGTTTCTGCTTTTCGCGATCCAACAGGATGGTCTCCAGTGCCTCAACGCGTTGCTCCATGTGAGAAAGACTCTGATAAATTTCCTGGATCATTTTCGCCTCTTCGGCTTGATCTTCTGCGGATTGACCGCCGCGAAAAAATTTGATGGCTAAAAGAATCGCCCCCGGGATGATGGCCAGCGCAAGCACGATACTGCCGAATATAATGGCGACGATCAATATTTCCTTCATTTTTGGCTTTACCTTGGCTTCATTATTGTATTTTTAACGACCCGTTTTAGGCGCTTTTCAATCCTGGAAATGGTTATAGGATTATTCTGTTATCCCGATCAATAAAAATTTCATCTAGCATCCCAAACACGCTGGTTTTTAATCGGAAGATTGCCTTTCAGCCGGTTTTGATACCGGTGTTTTCAGGGCCTGCAATTCTTTTTCGATTTCTTCATCCACACGCAGGGTGTCGAATTCAGCTTCCAGAGCGGTCTTTTTTCCAAAATTAACCAGATCGGCTTCGGCTTCCATGCGTTCGATACGGTTCTCAAGGTCATCAAATTTCAGCATGGCCTCGGAACTATCAACCCGCAGGATCTCTTCCTGGGCCTGTCTTTTTCGATTGGCATGAATATGCCGCTGGACAAGCAAACGCTGTTTGTCGCGGGCTGATTTCAATTTATCTTCCAGCTGACGAATATGATCCTGATATTGTTCGATGAGAAGATTGTGTTCGGTTATCTCGTTTTCAAGACCATCCACCCGGCGGGTATAACGGCGTTTTTCAACCAGGGCTTCACGTGCCAGATTATCTCTGCCTTTTTTAATCGCGAGCCCGGCCTTTTCTTCCCAGTACCGGATCCGGTCATGCAATGTGTCCAGCTGGCGTTGAACTTTTTTGCTGCTGGCCATTGCGCCGGCACAGGCGGCCTTGATTTCAACAAGCGTATCTTCCATTTCTCTGATCATAAGTTTGATCAATTTTTCGGGATCTTCCGCTTTGTCGAGAATGGCATTGATGTTGGAGCTAATGATGTCGCGAAAGCGTGTAAAAATACCCATGATGACCCTCCTGTCTGATATTTAAG
>CBDUUO010000363.1:0-4120 GCA_965370395.1 uncultured bacterium | reverse complement strand
TATAGAAGCTACCTCAAAAATGCATTAAGGCAAGTGCGCTAAAGTTAAAAGTGATCTAAAGTGACTAAAGTTGATGAATTAACATTTACGCGTTTTGATCAGATGAGTGAACGCTATCCGGATAAAACAGCCGTCATTTATCTGGGACGGCACTTTTCATTTTCGAAATTAAGGGACTTGAGCGAACGATTTTCCGGCGCCCTGGTCGATTTAGGTGTCAAAAAAGGCGACCGGGTAATGATCTACATCCCCAACTGTGTTCAATGGGTCATTGCCTTTTTGGGAATTCAAAAAATTGGCGCCGTGATTGTACCGGTTTCGCCAATTTATACCTCCTACGAACTCGATTATATGATCAAGGATTCGGGGGCGGAAACCATTATCTGTCAGGACACCAATTTTTGTTACGCCAAAGAAGTGTTTGCCGATTCCGGGCTCAAACGAATCATTGTTACAAATTTGGTTGATCTTCTGTCTGTTTGGAAGCGATATCTCGGCGTCCTTTTTGATAAAATACCCACCGGCAAGGTGGAGCGGGTCGAGGGGGTGTTTGCATTTAAAAAACTTCTGAATCGTCCACCATTGAAATCCCAAGTTGACCTGGATCCCTGGAAAGACCTCGCCTACATTTTGTATACCGGTGGAACGACCGGCTTTCCAAAGGGCGTTCCCGGCAATCACATCGGTATGGTGTCTTATGTAAATGATGTAACCGATGATGTGGCCGCAGACCATCTCAAGGAAGGTGAGGATGTTTATATTGCTGTTAACCCGCTTTTTCATATTATGGCGTTAGGGCTTTTTGTCGCCCTGGGGCTGAACAAGGGCAACACCACAGCACTTATGCCGGTGCCTCAGATCGATGCGATTCTTGAAACCATTCAACGCCAACGAGTACGCTGGTTTCTTGGGGTCCCCGCTCTGTACCGGATGATTTTAGAAAATAACCGCCTGGAGAAGTATGACCTGAGTTCTTTACGCTACTGCTATTGCGGTGGCGATGTTTTGCCAATTGAGGTATTTAACCGCTGGCGAGAGCGTTTCGGTATTCCCATTTATCAGGTTTATGGTTCCACTGAAGCCGGGCACGTGACTTACAGCCGCATTAATGAAGATCCCAAACCCACAACCTTGGGTCTTCCATTAAAAAGCAGGGAATGTATCGTTGTTGATCCTGAAACGCTTGAGCCGGTCACAGTCGGTGAAATCGGTGAACTGCTGGTGACATCACCCTATACCGTAAAAGAATACTGGAATAAACCGGAAGAAACCCAAAAGTCTTATGTGGAAATCGATGGGAAAATCTACTACCGCATGAGTGACTACGTCCGCCAGGATGATGACGGCGAAATTATTTATGTGGAGCGTTCAGCCGATATCATTAAACATAAGGCTTTTCGGATATCTGCTTCGGAGGTCGAGGCCGTACTTCAAGACCATCCAACGGTTATTGGCGCCTGTGTCGTCGGGGTTCCCGATGATAAAGTGGGCGAACGCGTAAAAGCGATCGTGGTGTTGAAGGAAGACGCCAGGGGGGTAGGGGGCGCCGAACTGCTCCAATGGTGCCGGGACCGACTGGCTCCTTATAAAGTCCCGGGATATATCGAGTTTCGAGATATGCTTCCCAAGTCCAAAGTGGGGAAACTCCTGCGGCGCGAAATCCGGGATGAGGAGCGCCGGCGTATCTCCAAAGACAAAGCGAGTTTCCAGCTGTAAAACCAAGATTGCAGTCCGCCGGCGATTTTATCCCCTCAAAATGTATTAAATTTAATTTTGATGGTTTCGTAAAAAGTCCTGTCGCCGGTCATTGCGAGGAACGAAGTGACGAAGTAATCCTATGATTTCAGAGACTTGGATTGATAGAGATTGCTTCGCTGCGCTCGCAATGACAGCTTGGCAGACTTTTTACGAGTAAATCAATTTTATTCGGATGCAGAAAATTGTTCCCGATGGACCATCGGATCTTTTCGGGGAGGCGCCTTTATCTCTCCTTTGGGTTTTCCGATGGGAATAATCGCTGCAATTTCGAGATTGTCCGGGATATTTAAAACCGATTGCATTTTTTGGGGATCAAACCAGGTAAACCACAATGTCCCGAGTCCATATTCAGCAGCGGCCAGCATCATGTTTTGAACGCAGGCCGAGGCCGCCTGCAAAGCGCCGTGTTTCTGATTAAAAAAGTCCCCCAACCCCTTTTTCGTGGGATCAAACACCACCGCGACCAAAACGGGAGCTTGTTCCAAAAAACCCATATCGTATTTGGCAGCAAATCCCGGTCCGTTATTGTCGAGGACAGCCTGTTTGGCCTCTTCGGAAACTTTTCTGATTTTAGCCTTTACTTCAGCATCGGTGATGATGATGTATTGCCAGGGCAGGGCGTTCATGGGACTCGGCGCCCATTGACCGGCTTCCATGATTGCTGCCATTTGATCCTCCGGTACGGTATCCGATTCAAATGCGCGACAACTTCTTCTTGATTTCACAAATTCTTTGAATTCCATCTTGGCGTTCCTCCTTTAAAATTCTGGTTTCAGCATTTCATTGATTTCCTCTGGAAAAGCCATACAGATGCCTTCATTATAAAGATTTCGCAGAGCCCCGATATCCGGGGTGCCCAGAGCCTGGTTAAAAAACGTGCGCGGAGAAAAAATAAGATGAAAACGGGCAAAATCATTACCCTTCGCTCCGGGGAAAAAATTCATATTAAAATTATAAACGCCCATTTTATCATAGGCCGCCATGAGTTTGGTCAAGCCTTGGGCCAGGTCATAAATATCATCATCGGTCAGCTCAAGCGTACAGCAGACATCATCAACGATCGCGGCAACGTCGCCGGCCACTCCCAAAGGTGCGTATACCGTAAGCCAGTTGGTGCGGCCGATTTTCCCCAGGAAGCGTTTCCCGTTGGTCTTTTCAGTTTGCACCAGATCGTCCCAGTAATTGGATCCCTTTTGTTTCATATAATCTTTAGCATTGTTGAGTTCCTCGTGCAATAGATGGGGTGCATAGGCAGAGGCAAATACCTGCAAATGGGGGTGAATTAATGAACTACCGGAAGCGGGCATATAGTTCCAGTTAATCAGATGATATACCGATTCCGGATGTTTTATTTCATGAACCCGGCGGAAAAAATGGATTGCCAGGGTAAATGCATCGGCGATGTGCCGGGGCGTTATGTCCGTCATGGGAATAAAATGCTGACCGCTGAACGTGGCACAGGCCCCCAGGCTGTCGTAGGGGGCGATATTTGGGAACAGAACCTGATCGCCTAAAACCATACGCCCTTCGGGGACGATGTCTTCGGGGAAACAGGGGGTGACCTTCATCACCTTGTCCGGACAAAACGGACATGTTTTTTCGGTTCCGGCGACCAGTTGATCAAAATCCGGCTTTTCCCATTTTAAGGGCATAAAATGACAGATGCGCGAGGTCCTTCCGGTAAGGGGGTCTTTGCGGATTTCACTGGGGATTGTTTTGCGCTGCATGTTGTTGTTGGGGTCGAGAATAACCGTTTCCCTTTCAATCGCTTCAAAATTCATACCGCCTCCTTTGAATTTAATTTAGCCACAGACTCACACAGACAGACACGGAATTTTTGGCTCCGCCTCCGGCGGACTCGGCCAAAAAATGTCATCCCGCTGCGCTGGATATTAGTATCTTATAACTTGGTGCTGCTGGCAATAGGAATTGCGTAAAAATAAATAGCTATTCTTAAAAAAATTAAAATACTGTATTTGCCCGCAGGGCATACTGTATTTTCTCCCGACAACGTCGGCGGGGAAAAAAATTGTCTGTGTCTGTCTGTGTGGGTCTGTGGCCATTAAAGAAATTCAATAGAACAGCTCGGTGTACACCAAAGAACCCAGAAAACGTTCATCGATCAGCAGCGTTACATCCCGGACCATTTCGCGTCCACCGCAAAGGTAAAAATCATAAGCTTTAGATTCTAAATGCTGCTCCAGATATTGGGTGACGTTTCCCTGAAAAGAATCAGCGGGCAGTTTTTTGGCTTCCGACAAACAGGGGATATAGTTTTTAGCGCTTTGCTGAAATAGGGAAGCATAATACAGGTCGTCCGGCAAACGGACGCCATGAAGAATTGTAAAGCCGGATATGCCGG
>CBDUUO010000362.1:0-4121 GCA_965370395.1 uncultured bacterium | reverse complement strand
TTCTAAAAATAGAATATTTTCCTCATGTTTTCCTATATTTACACGGATGTGTTGCGGGTATCCGTAAGCGGTCATGGAGCGCACAATAACGCCTTGCATCAGCAATTTTTCAAAGACTTCATCCGCAGTTTGCCCGTCACCAATTTCGATCATAAGAAAATTGGCCTGGGATCGGATATAGGGCAGTTCGAGTTTGTCCAGGGCAGCATAAATAAATTCAAGTTCGTCATGGACCAGATTAACGGTTCTTTTCAGAAATTCAGCATCCTTTAGAGCAGCGGCCGCAGCCACCTGTGCCAGTGTATTGACATTAAACGGCTGTCGGACCCTATGGAGCAATTCAGCCAAAACCACCGGCATCACGCCATAACCCACACGCAGCCCGGCCAACCCGAAAACCTTTGAGAAGGTTCGCATTCCAATAATCGCGTTATCGGTCTTCAAATAATCAAAACTGTTTGCGCAATTCGAATCTGTAACAAATTCGATATAGGCTTCATCCAGGACAATAACGATTTGCGGCGGTATCTCAGCGATAAAATCTTCAAAATCGGGTTTAGAAATGATGCTTCCGGTGGGATTGTGGGGAACATTTAAAAAAATCATACGGGTCTTCGGACTGATTTTACCGATCATACCCGCCAGATCCGTTTTAAACGATTTTAAGGGCACCCAAATCGGAAGGGCACCTGAGCTGCGAATCGAAATTTCGTAAAAAAGAAAGGAGGGTTGCGGTAAAATAACCTCATCGGCCGGATTCAAGAAAACAGTTGCAAGCAACGCAATGATATCGTCAGACCCGTTTCCCAAAACAATGTTGCCGGGATCAATATTATATTTTTCAGCAATCGAATGGGTCAACTCGTAACCAGCGGCATCCGGATATCGATGCAGGTTTCCCAATACCTGATGAATGGCCGCAACAGCCATTGGCGAGGGGCCGAGCGGGTTTTCATTGGAAGCCAGTTTGATGGAATTATCAATTCCATACTCCCGTTGAACCGCCTCAATCGGCTTACCGGGAACATAGGGCTTAATCGCTGTTATATTATCGGGGATTTTCAGTTTCATTATCTTAAGCTTTTCAGCGTTTCGTTTTGCTAGTCTCAGGGTAAATATTTCTTGTCAAGCTATTCGAATATCCAATATCGAATGTTGAATGCTGAATGTCGAAGTAAGGTATTCTACCATTTTAATTCCGATTGAGAGACGGAGAGCACCGATTTCCCCGTGGCAGCCTGTGGATAGGACGGCTGACAACTATTCCATACTTCGACATTCTAGATTCCTTGTTCGATATTCGATATTCAGCCGTCTCATAGGGATTCATATCGCACCGACGCTTATGTGTGGCGCGCTCTTAATCCTATTATCTGCTCGCCGCTTTTTTGCCTTCCTCGAGGGCCTTCATGTTGAGCTGAATCAGCTTTTCTTTATTCGCGAATTTGGCCTTCACCGATTCGCGCAGCAGTTCAAAGTCAACCACCTGGCTGCGACTGACGAATGCCGCCAGGGCTACAATATTGGCGGCTTTAACATTTCCCAATTCCTTGGCAATTTCGATAATCGGAACTTTAACAACGTCCACATCATCCCGACCGGCCTCAATCGATATGATGGAACTGTTGATAAAAATCGTGCCGCCGGATTTTACAGAAGGGGCGAATTTTTCAAGAGAAGGCCGATTCATGGCCACCAGGTGCTTTGGGTTTCGAATAATCGGAGAACCGATTGGCCGGTCACTGATAACCACCGTACAATACGCCGTGCCTCCCCGCATTTCCGGCCCGTAAGACGGAATCCAGATCACTTCATAGCCCTGTTGCATGGCCGTCTGAGCCATAATCTGGCCCATTAACATGATTCCCTGGCCGCCGAATCCGGCAAATTGGACTTCGTTTTGCATTATCCCTCCCTCCTCAATAGACAGTAGGAAGTAGGCAGTAAAGAGTAAGCACATGAAGGCAGCCTTTTGTCCTGAGCCACCACTATACGCTGCATGCTGCTTACTGCATACTGCTTACTGCTCACTGCTTTCTTCGGGTGTTTTAAACACGCCTAAAGAAAAATATGGAAGCATTTTTTCTTCAGCCCACTTGATCGCGTCCAGCGGGGTCATCCCCCAGTTTGTCGGACAGGTACTGACCAGTTCGACAAAACTGAAGCATGTCTTTTCGATTTGATAGGTAAAGGCCTTCTTGATCGCTTTTTTGGCTTTGTTGATATATTTAGGATTTAGCAGTGTCTGGCGGGTAATATAGCCCGGTGTCTCAAGTGCGGCCAGCAGCTCCGACATTTTTATCGGCATCCCGGTATCCAGGATTTTGCGGCCAAAGGGTGAGGTGGTGGTCCGCTGTTCCGGCATGGTTGTCGGTGCCATCTGCCCGCCGGTCATGCCATAGACCGCATTGTTGATAAAGATAACCGTAAACTTTTCTCCCCGGTTGGCGGCATGCACAATCTCACTCATGCCGATGCTGGCCAGATCCCCGTCGCCCTGATAGGTAAATACGACCAGATCCGGCCGGACGCGCTTAATGCCGGTGGCCATCGCCGGCGCACGCCCATGGGCTGCCTCCTGAAAATCAAAGGTAAAATAATTATACATCAAAACGGCACAGCCCACCGGCGCAATACCAACGGTTTTGCCGCGGATACCGAGTTCATCGATAACTTCGGCCACCAGCCGGTGAGCCACTCCGTGTGTGCAGCCCGGGCAATAGTGGGTAATCGTATCGGATAGGGCCTCGGGTTTCTGAAATGTTTTTCCCATTGATGTTCTCCTCTATTTAACTATTTTGCGAATTTCCTCAATCACCTCTTCCGGTGTGGGAACTTCACCGCCGCATTTGCCGTACCCGTGCACCGGTAGCTGACCCACCACGCTGCGCTCGACATCTTCCACCATTTGCCCCATGCACATTTCCACACACAATACCGCCCGGCAACCTTGCTTGCCGGCCGCATCATAAATAGCGGTTTTAGGAAACGGAAACAAC
The DNA here is from genome assembly GCA_965370395.1 of uncultured bacterium. GTDB lineage: Bacteria > Desulfobacterota > Desulfobacteria > Desulfobacterales > JAHEIW01 > JAHEIW01. Next base: position 1,122 of record CBDUUO010000362.1, on the reverse strand, counting down.
GTCTGGGGACGAATCATGCCGACTTCAAGGCCCTGATCCTTTAAATTATCAATGGCGGTGCGGCATACGCGGCTCATGGTACCGTAGCTGACAATGAGCACGCTGTAATCTTCATCCACATTGTAGGCCTCATAGCGTACCTCTTCCTGTTCCATTTGCTCATACTTGGCTTTTAACATCAAATTGTGGGCGTTGAGCTCCTTGGGGTCCAGATAAAGCGTTTTAACCAGGTTGCGCTGGTTGCTGTTTCGGGTGGCCATGCCGTTAGTGGCCCATTCATTTTTGTCGGTGGGTTCGGTTTTGAGTGATTCCGGAAATTCCACCGGTTCCATCATCTGTCCGATTAGCCCGTCCCCAAGGATCATGACCGGATTGCGGTATTTTTCGGCCAGCGCAAATGCGTCCATCATCATCTCAACGGCTTCCTGGACGCTGGCCGGTGCCATGACCAGCAGTTTATAGTCTCCATGACCTCCCCCTTTTACCGATTGCATATAGTCAGCCTGGGAAGGAAGAATACCACCCAGTCCCGGCCCGCCGCGCATGATATTGACAAACACCGCCGGACACTGGGCCGCGGCGATATAGCTGATGCCTTCACTCATCAGACTGATGCCGGGGCTGGAAGAAGTCGTAAACACCCGCTCCCCGCAGGCCGCGGCACCAAAGATCATATAGGATACCGCAACTTCGCTTTCACCCTGTAAAAACACACCGCCGGCCTCCGGTAGCCGGCGGGATAGATATTCAGCAACCTCAGATTGCGGCGTGATTGGATAGGCAAAATAATTCAAACATCCGGCCCGAATAGCGGCCTCGCCAATGGCTTCATTGCCTTTCATTAATACTTTCCCCATAATTTCCTCCACTTATTTTTTAGCTGCCGCTTCCGCCTCAATTTCGCTGATGGCTATAGCGACATCCGGGCACATCGTGCCGCATAATGCACAAAAAATGCAATCCTCAGGACGCGCCTGATATGCCGGAAAATAGCCTTTGGTGTTCACTTCATTCGAAATTTCCAGGACATTTTTAGGGCATATGGTTACGCACAAACCGCAGCCCTTACATCGATCTTTGTCAATTAAATGCTCATAAGCCATAAATCAGAACTCCTTCACT
>CBDUUO010000361.1:0-4127 GCA_965370395.1 uncultured bacterium | reverse complement strand
CCTCAGGCAATGCCGGGCGGGCTCAGGCGAGGCGGGCGGGCATCTATTCTGGCTTGGCGGGGCATAATGATAGTGTCGCTCAACTAAAGCCAAATGTCAATATTTCACCAACGTCCCCATTTTCACATAGCCGAAATCCCGATCAACATTTGGTGGATGAAAGCGACTTGATTTTAGGGCCAGCTATTTGCGTCAGAAGAGACTTGTATAGATCCAGATTTTGAACATTGATGGCTATTAAGAAGCCGCAAGAACTTAGAAATCTTCATGTTCGGTTCTGGCAATTATCTCTTCCTGGTGATCAGCGTCCAGATCCACAAAATAATCACTGTATCCCGCCACCCGCACCAGAAGATCCCGATATTCATCCGGTTTCTGCTGGGCCTGCCGCAGGGTTTCAGAATCGACAACATTAAACTGGATGTGATGCCCGTTAAGGTTGAAGTAGGTACGGATAAGGTGGCATAATTTTTCGATGTCCTCTTCCCCCTTAAGAACTGAGGGTAAAAATCTCTGATTTAACAACGTGCCGCCGGATTTGACCTGATCCATCTTGGCCAGTGACTTAATCACCGCCGTGGGTCCATTGCGATCGGCACCGTGCGACGGTGACGTCCCGTCAGAAATGGGCAGACCGGCGAATCTTCCGTTGGCAGAGGCCCCCAGCATTTTTCCGAAGTAAACATGGCAGGTGGTCGACAGCATATTCAAATGATAGGTTGTCCCTTTGGTATTGGGCTTGCCGTCAATGGCTTCAAACAGGGAGCCATACACCCGCTGCATGATTCTATCGGCATCGTCGTCATCATTGCCGTAAAACGGTGTCTTATTTAAAAGCCGCAATCGCAGCGCTTCCTGACCTGCAAAATTCCGCTGCAGGGCATCCAGCAAAGCATGCATGGCAACGGTTTTGCTTTCAAATACATGTTTTTTGATCGCCGACAGACTGTCGGTCACCGTCCCGATGCCGCAACACTGAATATAATTCGTATTATAGCGCGGGCCGGAGTTGTAATAGTCCTTTCCCTTGGCGATGCAGTCGGCAATCACCACCGAAAGAAACGGTGCCGGTGCATGCCGCGCAAACATGGTTTCAATATAATTGTTCACCCTTATTTTAAGATCCACGATGTAGTTGAGATGCTTGACAAAGGCATCATAAAGATCATCAAAATCTTTGAAAGCTGCCGGATCGCCGGTTTGCCATCCGACGGCTTTGCCTGCCAAAGGATCGATACCATTGTTTAAAGTCAGTTCAAGGATTTTTGGAACATTTAAATAACCGGTTAAAATGTAAGCTTCTTTGCCGAAGGCCCCGGTTTCAATGCAGCCGCTGCAGCCGCCCTCACGGGCATCTTCTAAGGTTTTGCCGGTTCGCACCTGCTCCATCACAACCTCATCAGCATTAAAAACCGCCGGATAACCGTAACCTTTGCGAATCACGTTGCAGGCGGCTTTTAAAAACCGATTGGGGGTCTTGTGGCTGATTTGTACGTTGTTGCCGGGCTGCATCAGATGCATCTCATCAATGGCTTCCAGTAGAATATAGGAGACCTCATTGACACCGTCTGATCCATCTGTTTTTAAGCCGCCGATATTAATGTTGGTAAAATCATTATAGGTGCCGCTTTCCTGGGCGGTCACCCCCACCTTGGGCGGCGCCGGATGATTGTTAAATTTAACCCACAAACATTCAATGAGCTCTTTAGCCTGTTCACGATCCAGGCAGCCTTCAGCCAGATCCTTTTCATAAAAGACAACCAGATGCTGGTCCAGATGACCCGGGTTCATGGCATCCCAGCCGTTCAATTCGGTGATGGTGCCCAGATGAACAAACCAGTACATCTGGAGGGCTTGCCAAAAATCGCGCGGCGCATGCGCCGGCACCTGTCGACAGACGCCGGCAATGCGCTCGAGCTCTTTTTTGCGGTTGGCATCGTCTTCTTTTACGGCCATCTGCTGCGCCAGGTCCGCATGCCGCTTCGCAAAAATGACGGCCGCATCACAGGCAATATCCATGGCCTTTAACTGCTCGGCTTTATCGGCCGCCTCCGCGTCATTGAGAAAATCAAGGCGGGCCAGCGAGTCGGCAATTTCGGCTTTGAAATCCAGCATACCTTTGCGATAGATGCTCCCATCCAGCGTGGTGTGCCCCGGCGCGCGCTGTTCCATAAATTCGGTGAACATACCGGCTTCATAGGCATGTCTCCAGTCATCCGGCACCTGGCTAAATACCCGTTCGCGCATCGTTCGGCCCTGCCAGTAAGGTATGACGGTATCTTTGTAGACCCGAAAGACATCGTCAGCGACGCGATAGCGGGTCATGGCTCTGGAGTTTAGAATTTTAAGATCTTGGAGCGAATGGCAGGTCAGCTCGGGAAATGTCGGCACCGACTTGGGAAACGGTCCGCGCTCGCCCACGATGAGTTCATCATCACCGATATAAATCGTTTTTTTCTCGCAAAGATTCCTAAAATTCAGCGCCCGCAGAACCGGCACCGAATATTTTCCGTAATTTTGCTTGTAAAATTCGGTTACCAGCAGAGCACGTTCGGCGGAAATAGCGGGCGCGGCCTCAAAGCTTTGCTCGCGCAACCGGCTAACTCTTTTATTCATTCTGTATTAACCTCCAATTTTGACCTGCAACCCGAACTTCTGCAGGCGCTCGGCGATTGATCTAATCTGATCATCTGAAGGTGACGATAAGTTAACAAATCGAAATTCTTGTCCCAGTCGATCGTATTTATGCCTGGCTGCTGTGTGAAAGGGCAGCAGGCTCACATCTCTCACAACCTTCAATGCAGAAATAAAGTCGCCGGTCCGATCAATGTTGGCATCATCATCATTGATCCCCGGAATTACGGGGATCCGAATATTTATTTCAACGCCAGTTTGGGCCAGCCGCCGAAGGTTGTCAAGAATCAGTCGATTTGATACGCCGGTATGCTGCTTATGCCTCTGGGGATCCATATGCTTTAAATCATACAAAAACAATTCTGTAAGGTCGGCAATCGCAAGCAGCTTTTGGGTGTCGGCATACCCGGCCGTATCAACAGTGCGATGAATATCGAGCTTACCGCAACTTTCAAGGAGCGCCAGCAAGAATTCAGGCTGCATCAGGGGTTCGCCACCCGAAAAGGTAACACCACCTTTGGATTCATCGTAAAAAGGGACATCCTTTACAATCTGCTCCATCACCTCATCAACCGAGACGGTTCGTCCAATGAACTCCAGGGCTTCTGAGGGGCAGTTATCGACACAAATTCGGCACCAGTCGCACTTGGCCGGATCAAAGTGAGCTCCCGTGTCGGTGAAATAGATAGCGTTTTGCGGGCAGATTCTGCAGCATTCCCGGCATCCGATACAAAGTTCGTGACGAAAGACTCGTTGAGTCATTACAGACAGACTCTCCGGATTATGACACCATTGACACGCAAGCGGGCAACCTTTGAAAAATACGGTTGTCCGAATTCCCGGCCCGTCGTGAATGGTATATTTTTTGATATCAAATACACTACCGGTTAATTTGGACGTCATTTCACTTACTTTTTTACCGGGTGTTCATCCAATCCTTCCGCCAAAACCAGCACAAATATTACTCTAGCAAAAACCCTTCGCTGAGGCTATCATTCGGATCGATAAACAATTGATTAACCCCCATGATATGCGCGCTACCTGATACTTCTGGAACGATAGCTTTATAAGAGCCCACCTGGGTTTCTTCTATTACGCGCGCTCTGAAAATACTGCCAATTATGCTTTCATGGACAAATTCCTGATTGAGCTCAAGTTGGCCGCGGGCAAAAAGGGATGCCAACTTAGCACAGGTCCCGGTACCACATGGAGATCTATCGATACCGCTGTTCGCTAAAAAAACTGCATTTTTGACATGTGCCTCTTTAGCGGTTGGAGGTCCGTAAAACTCAACATGGGTGCATTTATTGATAAAGTCTATGTCCGGGTGTTGGATTTTTATTTGGTTATTGACGGCATTTCGAATGATCCGCCCTTTTTCAATCAGTTTACTCGCGTTTTCCGTGCTCCAGAAGGGGTCAGATCTTTGAAATTGACAAATTGATAACCTGTTCCTTGATTTGGTTAAACTGTTTATTTAGTTTGCGACTTGA
>CBDUUO010000360.1:0-4137 GCA_965370395.1 uncultured bacterium | reverse complement strand
TAACAGGAGTAAAAGGCGATTTTACCTGCGGCGCCGTAATCGTTCAATTGACAGGCGGATACTATCCTGCATTCTTGAAATCGCCTCGGCCAGTTCTCCGATTTCATCTCTGGATTGGGTTTCAATTTCGATCTCAAGATCTCCGATGCTGATCCGTTCGGCAACATCGGTTAGCGATTTAATTTTTCCGGTGAGGCGATGGCCGTAAATTAAAACAATAACACCGATTAACAATAGGGTCCCACCGAGTATGGCCCAGGTAATCAGCCGTGTTTTTTCAGTAAGAAGACTGGCCCGGGTTTCCATCAGTTTTACCGGCCCGGTGAATTCATCCAGATAAGTCGTGGCTGCAACCACAAATGGTGTTCCCGCAACCGGTGTGCAGACCATAAATTTTTCGCGGAATTTTCCATCCTTATCCTGCCAGGTGTAATACCCCTGAGATCGTTTTCCGCCTTTTACGCCGGTGTATATTTTCCAAAAACCCGGGAAATTCCTTCCCAACGGTTTTTTCAGTGTTGACATATCAATACCGATGATCTTGGGATTCACATGGGCCCATGTGCGCCAGATATTGTCCGGGTCGGGCATCTCATAAAGCGCCGTATAGCCCGTTAAGCCGACTTTCTGGACAGCCAGGGTCTTAAACCCCATATCATTCATAAAGTCTTCTTTATTGAGTTCAGGGTGAGCCAGCAGATATAGCCGGCATTGAATGGCAACGGCTGTCGAAAGATCCGCGATCTTTTCTTCCGCCATCTGATTAACGATTTTCGTACTTTCATTGGTCAGTAAGGCAGACATTTTGTCGAGTTGCCATAAATACAACAGGCTGGCACCGATCATGAGAGCCAACGGAACGACAAAGAACAGCAAAAGCATTTTGGTGCGCAAATTCATGAGGCCGGACTTGCGAGCCGGCTTCACCGAAATGCGTTCGACGGCGGAGCGGTCCAGCTTAATTTCGGGCCCGGCTGCGGGCGCCTCCGCATCCGCTGATGCAATGGCGGTATCGGTGACCTGGGAAGCCGCCGAAGATGCCGCTTGCGGTTTTGAAACCATGATCATGTGCGTGCATACGCGGCATTTAAACCGCGCGGCAACGCCTTTTATTTTCGAAGAGTCTATCCGGTATTTTTTCCCGCATTCCTCACAAATGACAATCATGGCTGAACTCCTCTATAATCGGTAAAATAATGGTTTTTATTGTTTCCGGCCGGCGCGAAATGAAGCTCCCCGCAGTCCGCCTGAGGTGGACAGCGTATTGAGGCGCAGGCGAATAAAACCATCGTGCTCAGGCCGGTAAGTATCTTTTTTCACGTATCTTCGTGGCCATCATTTTAAGAAAAACATTCTTTTTTGCTTCGCGTCGTATCTCTTGGGCCAAATTGTCTATCAATTCGGCTACGCAATGGCCGGGAAATCGAGATAGTTCATAACCCAGATTTTCAACTTCATCTTCAATCAGCACCTGGGCAATGGGACCGATGGCAAGCGATAGATGGGCCACCAGATATTCGAAAAAATCTTTGTCCAGCATGACAATTTCTTGCTCCACTTTTTCGACCAGCCCATTTTGCATTAGTTTGGCAATGATTTCACGCATGGAGCTCATATTCAAACCGGTTTTTTGAGCTACCGTACCCAGCGGAGCTTTACCGTCCATCTCCATAAAAACGGAAAGCATTTGATGATCAAGCGGAATTTCTCCAATGTCTTGGCGGACGACACGCTTAAAAACCATAGAGGATAATTCGCTCGACGAAAAATCCATGTTTCTACCTCACCGGTGCCATTTTCAATTTAGCAGCCCGCTAAAAGGCTGTGTCGGTTTCGTTCTAATAAATTTGTGATTTCCAACCATTCCGGACAAAGAGGGTCTATGGTCTAGAGGGATTGTTACTTTGATTTTTGGAGTATCCGTAATTCCTGTTTTAGGGCATTTAACTCGGAATGAATAAATTTTTTCAGTTCTTCAACCGCATCGGCCAAATCGGCATGAGATTGAGGTGCGCCGGGAGTCCGCGACAGGCTTTTTTTAGCGACTTTCTCAGAGACTCTGTTGTCAGGCCGCGCGGTTTCTTTCTTTTGGAGCGCTCTGGCCCTGGGCACGGCTTCTTTTGGTGCGGATATAACTTCTTTCCGACCCACTTTGGCGGCTTTTTTCTTTGAGACCTGATTTCTGAGTTGCTTATATTGGTTCATTTCAGTGCGAAGCAATTTTTTCTTCTCCGGTTCAGCCATATCTTCTGATAGAGCCACCTCTTCCAGACGAGAGAAAACCGAGTTCAGGATTTTAAATGTTTTTGGGTGGGCATTCCCGCGATTGGTTTTAATATAGACACCGAGGGAACCCAAAAGCTGAAGAAACGTAAAAATGATTTTTTCGTTTTTATAGGTCGCTTTCAGGCTGTCTATTTGGGAGAGAAAATCGGCCAATACTTCTTCGGTAATTTCCCAGTCGATTGAAAGAACCAGATGCTTCAACTCTGCAAGGGGATAATCATCCGGGACGCTTTCGCCATCCGTCTCCGCTGCAGCTACTTCTTCTAAATCAAAAATTTCCTCATCTGCAGCTGATGGTTGTTTTTCTTGCGATTTATTTTCTTCCGCGACCGTGTCTTTGGCCTCGATAAGATTTTCATCATTAGAAAGAGTATCACCTTCTCCAAAGAGATCATCAAGGCGTTTCGCAATCTCAGAGTCCAAATTGTTGCCTTTGGATTTATCGTCCAATTTATTCCCTCCTATTTCAAGTCCCTTTTTATGGACGCTACCGTCATCGAGATAATTTTTTTCAAGGTCGTTACGACATTGGTTCCCTTCAAAGCGCTGGCCGTATATGACGGCCGTTTTAACTGGCTGTTGAGATCTTTTTCAAGAAGATTGGTCGGAAGCAGCGGAATTCCCTGTTCTAAAAGGTCGACCTTGTTATACTGGATGACACAAGGAATCTTAAAAATACTCTTTTTATAATTGGCAAGGTTTTCCTGTAAATTTTTTAAAGCCAAAATATTTTTTTCTCGGCGGACTGCCATGGCATCGGCGACAAAAACAATGCCATCCACCCCTCTGAGGACCAACCTCCGGGTGGCATTGTATTTAACCTGCCCGGGCACGGTGTAAAGCTGAATTTTAACATCATATCCATTGATCACACCGATATCAAAAGGCAAAAAATCAAAGAAAAGCGTGCGATCACCATGTGTTTTAACGGTGACCATCTCGGTGTTGATACGCTTCCGGAATCTTTTGTATATGTATTCCAGGTTCGTCGTTTTGCCGCCTCGACCGGGACCGTAATAGACAATTTTGACCTGGATTTCTTTATTTTTCAGATTTACAAATGCCATGCGATATCTTAAAACTCAAAAAAACAAACAAGCATCAAGGAAAATACTGAATGACTGCCGGTTTTAAAGTGACAGGAGCGGTTCCAATATGGTTTTCAGTTGCTCAACCGAATCGGCAACTTTCAGTCTTAAAAACCCCAGGGAAATATCATTGCCGAAAATGTTAATCAGCAAAAACTCAGTGGTAATTTTATTAAAATGGATATTTTCGTTTTTGCCTTTATGAAACAGCAACGAAAACTCATTTTCGCCGATGATTTTGGCCATTGCGCTGACAGCGCCGAAATTTCCGGCCGCCAGGGCCGCCAGCGAATAAATATCATGCTGTTTTTCCCCATTATCAAGGTTGGTGATGATGTTGCCGGCCATATCAATCAGAAAAACACAGCGGACCCCATTTTCAATAAGATCCTGCTTTAAAATATCCTCTATTCTATCGAGCTGTTTTTGACCAAGCGTGTAAGACAATTGCTCCTCCTGAATCGTATGATGTGCGGTTTGATTGATTCGCTAGTGAATGATAACCGATTTTTAATAATCTTAAGGGATTTCAGTGCTTCCGGTATCCCTATCAATCTTAAATTCGGTATCTTTTTGAAAAAACTTTAATATTATTGAACAGATATCCCTTTCAACGCGATAAAAGTCTAAAATTTTTTTATAATAGCCTTATGTTTCTTAAATTACATAAAAAACACGATTTTAGCAAGCTAAATCTTTGATTTCTGATGCTTAAGAAGTTATAAATCCAGGCCGGGTTTTGCGCAAAAAATCAGGTTGGTTT
>CBDUUO010000359.1:0-4137 GCA_965370395.1 uncultured bacterium | reverse complement strand
GGGAAGGGCCATTTTTCCGGAATGGCATAATCTACCCGCCTTAGCAGGATGTCTCACGGACCTTCATCATCCGCTTCCCATACTTACATTTCTTTCAGCCAGAAATGTTATTCACCGCTGCCCTCCGTATTCAAAATTTTCAAAGAACCATTCTCCCAATATCGGAGGGTGCCGTCCTGAAGTGCTCCGAAAAACCCCCTGCAAGGTAAGGCTGCTGTGCAAGCAGCACACCCATCTATTGATTAACAAGCTAAGCAAGCATTAAAAAATAGTGTGCGTATTGAGACCTGCCTTCCGGCACCGACGCAAAGGCCGATGGGGGGTTGACCCCCCCCTCTAAGTGTTTAAACCAGAGTCAATAGTAACGGATGTTCGAGCTGCCAGCCAAAGCAAACTTTACAAATCCTTTTCTCAGAGACAGTACGGTTTCATCTTACCACGGCATCACCATCCTGCTTTCACAAAACGATCATGCCTTAATTCTAATGATGCCCTTGTCTCTGAACAAATGTTACCTACCGTCCATGTATACCCACTGAGAGAATCGCTTTAAGATATTTGAAAAAATAGCCCAAATTAGTAGTTAATGTTGGGTATAGTGTTGGGTATTAACTTTATCTCAAAAAAATAGGGCTTAGAATTTTCTTCTAAGCCCTTGATTTTATTATGGTAGCGGGGGCAAGATTCGAACTTGCGACCTTCGGGTTATGAGCCCGACGAGCTACCAGACTGCTCCACCCCGCATCAAATTGTCCTTTAAAATCGAATTTAATAACCAAATCAGTGAAATTAGTCAAGGGCTTTCTTTTTTCGGTTGGCCCGTCAGGCCCCCTTCGGTCCCTCAGAAATTAAAGTCAGGACATCATCCGTTTTTCATACCCAATATTCCATTTTTCCACCATTCCATTATTCCATGGGTTACCTATACCGCTTTCCATAATAATTCTTCAATGCGCTGCTTGAGGCGATCAATTTCTTTTGAAGGGATCGGTGTTTTGCTGGATTTTAAAAGGACCCGTTTGTTCCGGCTGTTGTGTCCGGATATGATTTGAAGTGTTGACCGGGGGACGGAAAGGCACTTCGCCAGAAATTGAATACATCTTTTGTTGGCTTCCCCGTCAACCGGCGGGGCGGTCACCTTGATTTTGAGACGGTCTCCATGCAACCCGACGATCATATCTTTTGAAGCTCGGGGTTGGATAAAGACTTTGAATACGATGCCTCGAGGATTTTCCTGTATAAATAGCATCTGATTAATTTACGTCTCGGAATTTATACAACTAAATGAAAATACGGGGTATTTTTTGAGGCCTGAGTTTTTGCCTCAATCATGGCCCCAGTGAAATAGAAAAAAGTTTCACGGGGTAAAAATAATGGAATAGTGGAATGATGGAATAGTGGGTTTTCAAAGGATATAATCCATTTAAAACTTTATCATCAAGCCGACTTTTGCCATTTACCCAATATTGCAGTATCCCAAGACCCATTTTTCCAATATTCCAGCATTCCACCATTCCAATCGGGGCGAAGCCCCTATCTTGTTTTAATGTTGTTGATGATGCGGCTGGATGAAATGTTTTCAGTTAGCGGGATGATTTCAACCCGTCCGCCATACCGTTCGACGATTTCACGCCCCCGAATTGCTTCAGTTCCATAATTGCTGCCTTTTGTCAGCACCGCGGGACGGACAGCTTCAATGACATCATTTAATTCATGCGATGAAAAGACGATCACATAGTCCACGCTGTCGAGTGCACTGATGATTCGTAAGCGTTCGTTTTCATTTATAATAGGACGCCCGGATCCCTTGAGCCGTTTGACGGATTCATCGTCGTCTAAAGCAACGATCAGTACATCACCCAGCTGTTTTGAGGCGGACAGCAACATGATGTGGCCGACATGCAGCAGGTCAAAACATCCATTGGTCAGCACAATGCGCTTGCCGTTTTTTTCAAGTTTTCGTGCGACGGACGAAAGCTCCGCCAGTGTTTTTTGCTTATCTACGGTAAGGGCCGGAATCAGATTAAGGGCTGCGGCCAGCTCGGTTTTAGAAACGGTGGCGGTTCCCACCTTGCCCACAACGATTCCGGCGGCGGTGTTTGCCAGCGCGACAGCCTCCTTGATGGAATATCCGGCGGCAATTCCCAAACCCAGCACTGCCAGGACGGTATCGCCTGCGCCCGACACGTCGAAAACCTGGCGGGCTTTGGTGCCGATTCGATAGGGGGGGGTGTCCTGCTCGAAATAGACCATTCCCTCTTTGCCGCAGGTGACCAGGATTTTATCAATACCGGTTTTTTCGATAAGACGCTGGACCGCTTTGGCCAGGCTGTCTTCATCAATAATTTCGATGCCCGAGGCCAGTGCCGTTTCTTTTTTGTTGGGCGTTATTAATGATGCACCCGCATATTTTTTAAAATCAAGCCCTTTCGGGTCAACTATTAGCAGTTTGTTGTGTTTTTGGGCTGCAGCAATCAGTTGGGTCATCAACGGTTTGGTAATGAGTCCCTTGCCGTAGTCTGAGATGAGAATCAAATCGGCATCGGCACTTATTTCTGCGGCTGCGCGCGCAATCTTATTCATTGTTTGCCGACTGATTTCGGTTTTTACTTCTCTGTCAAATCGAAGCACATGCTGATGATCGGCAATTATGCGTGTCTTGCGGGTCGTCGGCCGCTGCTGGTCCTGGATGACCCCCCGGGTATTAACCCCCAGCGCATTTAATTTTGTGAGAACCAGCTGTCCGTTAGTCCCGGAACCGATCACCCCGGCAGCTGAGACTTTAGCCCCCAGCGCAACAAGGTTGCTGATGACATTTCCCGCGCCGCCTAACGTATGTTCCTCGCTGGCAACCGAAACAATCTGGACGGGAGCCTCAGGCGAAATGCGCTCAACATCTCCCCAGAGATATTCATCGACCATTAGGTCACCCGCCACCAGGATGCGGCACCCGGCAAATTTTTTAATATCGATGGTCATTTGTCAATCTTTCGTCCGGTATGATGATGAGGCGGAAATTTTAGCAGATTGCAGATCATTAATATTATTTTAAGGCGTTTGGAGATTTTTCTCAATCACTTCTTTAATAAATTTGGGTGGACGCACAACCTTGCCTTCGCGATTCAGGCAGGCATGTTTGGTATAGCCTTGAGCCAGAAGGGTTTGTGCGTCTTGATTGAATATCCGGTAATCAAACTTAATGGCGCCTTTCAGCCGGGTGTCCAGTGAAGTTTCAATGATCAAAAGATCATCATACTTCGCCGGCACCGAATACTTACAATAGGCCTCTGCGACTGGAAGAAATATGCCCCGGCTTTCAACTGATGTGTATGCAAGACCCAGCGATCGGAACAATTCGTTGCGACCAATTTCGAACCATCTAAAGTAGTTGCCGTAATAGGCCTGCCCCATGTTATCCGTGTCACCGTAGATCACACGGCAGGTGGCTCTGTGAGTTGGCATGCGCACTCTCGAATTCAAACGTTTGAGATTATTTTAAATAAAAGATATGAACGGTGTTAACGATTTATGATTTTTTGAATTTCTCGCTTTATTTCCTGATAGTTCGTCGTTATCGGGAACTCCGGAAATTCAACTTTAACATTATCGGGCGGGCGGAACAGGATGGCCTTTTCGGCTGTCTTGAGCATGGTGATGTCGTTATACGAATCGCCGATGGCAATGACCTTATAATTCAGATTTTTAAGCGCAGCTGCCACCTTTTTTTTGCCATCTTTCTGACGCAGGTTATATCCGGAAATTGACCCGTCGGCTGCCACCGAAAGCGTGTTGCAAAAAAGAGTTGGCCAGCCAAGCTTTTCAAGCAAAGGGCCTGCAAATTCCACATACGTGTCCGATACGATAATGACCTGAAGCTGAGATCGGAGCCAGTTCAGGAAGTCCACCGCCCCGTCAAGCGGCTGAATTTTAGAAATGACCGCCTGGATATCCTGAAGTTTCAATGCATGTTCGTCTAAAATGGCCAGACGCTTTTTCATCAATACATCATAATCGGAAATATTCCGTGTCGTCAGCCCGAGTTCTTCTATGCCGGTCATTTCGGCCACGTCAATCCATATTTCCGGTGTAAAAATACCTTCCATGTCAGCGCAAATAATGTACATGATTCTCTCTTCG
>CBDUUO010000358.1:0-4139 GCA_965370395.1 uncultured bacterium | reverse complement strand
GTCAGTTTGGCCGGTTTGGAACCGCTCTTGATGTACTGGCCCATATTCTTGTCCAGCTTTTTAAGAAAATCCCAGGCTTTATTTTCTTCGATGGGTTTGTTTTTATAATCCGGGTCCATCATGACCAGAAGACTGGCAACCTGCAAAAACCCTGTGCCGGAACTTGCCGGGTTGGGCATGATGAGTGCTCCTTTATAGACCGGATTCAAGAGATCATTCCAGCCCTTGGGCATCGGCATATTTTTTTGTTCCAGAACTTTCGTATTCGGAACCAGGGCGGCAGCATATAGGTCGATGGCTGTCCAGTACCCTTCGGGGTCCTTAAAATTAGCCGGGATCTTATCCCAGCCCTTGGGTTTATAGGTTACCAGCATACCTTTGGGAACAAATTCCGACATATTGGTTACCGCCCAGCCCCAGATAAGGTCGGCCTGCGGGTTGTCTTTTTCGGCCAGCATGCGGGCACCCAGTTCTCCGGTTGAAAGTCGGATTGCCTGAATATCAAGATCGGACAGCTCTTTTTTCGCGACTTTCAGATATTCGACAACCTCTTCATTTTCCAGTGATGTGTAAACCACCACCCTTTCCTTTGCTGCGGCGATTCCGGCTAAAAGAAATACGGAAACCAAGCCGCATACCAAAAATAATCCTAACTTTTTCATAATAAACCCTCCTTTTAGTTTATGTTCTGCTGAATTAAATTTATTTTTTAAATCGGCCTATATAATTAAGATAGATATATTTGATGCCCCCGACCTGTCAAGAAAAATATAGGGATTTGCCTTTTCGAGAAAGCCTACCGGGTCAAAGTGCAAAGGCCGGCGTTGGGTGTGTGTATACCCTAAAGGATAAAATCTCATCAGCCGCAGGCTGGAACGTGTCTATGATCTGACGATGTGACCCGATTCCTTTATATATGCCTGGACGTGATCTCTTTGATACGGGCCTGAATAATTTTTTCTTCATGCTGCCGTTTTTTCGCCGCCGCTTCGGTTACCTTTGGCATGAGCTGATCGATGTCACAGGGTTTCATCAAGTAATCAAAGGCGCCCTGCTTCATCCCTTCAATGGCGGATTCGACCGTTGCCTGACCCGAAAGCATGATGACCTCCACCAGCGGGAATTTCTTTTTGATTTCCGCCAGTGTTTCGATTCCGTCCATCCCCGGCATTTTTACATCCAGAATAACGACCTCGACATTTTTGTTTTCCTCAAGCATCTGCAGTGCCTCTTCCCCGCTGAACGCTTTTGAGATTTCAAGGTTTCGCATGACCAAACGTTCACTGAATGTTTCAACAAAGTCGACCTCATCATCTACTATTAATACATTTGCGATGTTCATGGATAAACTCCCTTTTACCTGAATTTTGCACCAAAATTCAGGTATTCGTAAATACCAAAAAAAGGCCCAGAGGTAAAGGTTTTAAAACATATGGCCCTGGTTTTGAAGCTTGCTTACGGCTGAATATCCAAAGTCGGGAAAAGGCCTTTGCGTGGCCCCATTTGATATGGCTGGATGATATTAAAGGATATGTTTTGCTCCTTCTGAGCGTGTCCCCGATTCTGCTTGCCGTTAAAATAGGCACCATTGGCTTGAAGAATGTGCTGGATTCTATGCCGAAAGGCCTGTACAAATGCGGCACCGTTTCCCCAAAATTTCATGGTTTTGATTACCCGTTGGCGGCGAACTCCGGCGAGTTTTTTCAATGATAAAGTGTGGTATTTGAGGTCATCCGGTTTTTGGATGTACCCCCAGACCAGATGATCTGCCGGGATGGCCACAGGTTGCCTGAGGTCGATAACCGTGTGGGGCATGACGATGCTGCCCTTGCCGATGTCGAGCTGACAATCCGCGGTTCCGTGTATAAAGGAGTTAAACCCGACAAAAACATTTTTAGCCAGACGGGTGTGGACTAATTTGGCTCCGTGAGCCGTCACATTATTGCCTTCCAGGCGTGAGTTGATGATGTAGCAGTTTTCCTGGGCGTTTGCACCGTTGCCGAGAAATGAGTTCTCCAGATATGCTCTTTGTGCCACCAGTACATTTTCACCGATATGGGTTTTCGGTTTGACTACCGCGTAACGGCTTAAGGACGAGGTTTTCGGGACCATCGCAGGTGATTTCATAAGGACAGCATCGAATATCTGCTGGAACTCGTCTTTGCGCTTTTTGATAAAGTCAATGAAAATTCCTGACGGCCGCTGGCCGGTCTTGAAGCGAATGTATTTGTCCAGGACTTTTTGCGGGAAACGATAGGAAAATTCAAAAACATCGTCGTTTCGGATCCAGACACAGCCGTTTTCGACCTGCTGCTGCCACAGTTTTCCGGCTTGCACGTAGGCGTATGTTCCAAGGATACATCCGTGAAGACGCGTGAGATCAGCGGTCGCGAAAGGCCCCAGGAAGCAACCTTCCACCGAGGATCCATGAATATTCGCATAGGGTGTTGAAGCAGAGTTTTTAATCAGAAACAATTCGGGGCTTGCCGGATCGTGAGAACAATTGTGTACCAGTGTCTTGACCAAAATACAATCCTGGATCCGGATTTCCTCATCGAGGTCAAGGGTAAAATGGACGCCTTGATGGTTGATGGTGTCCCCTTTGGATTTGAGTTCGTCACCACGGATATCACTTTTGTAAAGGATCGTATTGTCAACCGAGCAGCGCCCTAAAAAATAGCTCCCGGCCAGATTTGAACGGCTAAAGTGGAAATGAAACGGGTGATGGGAGGTGACCCCGTAAAAGGCATAGAATTTAATCAGTTGACGCAGTGGAATGTAATCTTGAAGATATTTCAGATATCCCGCTGCGTCAAAGTTAAATCCTTGCAAACTAATGTTTAGCCTGCCGATGTTCCGATCGAAAAGCTTTTCGAGCTGGTTCATGAAATACTCCCCAAATGATAGTCGTTTTACCCGCAGCACGTCTTTTGGGTTAGCGAATTTGATATCGCGCTATCTGCCGAGTATCACGGGCATACCCATCAAGGGCCAGAGGACATACACGGCAAAGCCCATGACCATCATCAGCAGGATACTGGCCGGTATGCCGTATAGAAAAAATTCACCGGGAGTAAACTGTCTGGAGTCATAGGCAATCGCGTTGGGAGCGGCCCCCACCAGCAATAAGAAAGGCATTCCGGCGGTAACCAGAGCCGCGAACAGAATCACCTCACCCGCCACTCCCAGATAGGGCGCAATGACCAGGGCCACCGGCAGGGAGATCGCGATGGCGGCCACATTCATGATAAAATTGGTCATCATCATGACGAAGAAGGCGATGCTCATCACAAACACAAACCCGTTGGCATTCTGGAACATCACCAGCCAGTTGACCGCCATCCAGTTGGCGGCCCCGGTTTGCCACAGACAGTTGCCGATGCTCATGGCGCCGGCGAAAAGCAGAATGATGTTCCAGGGCATGGATTCCAGGTCATCCAGATCCATGATGCCGGTGATAAAAAACAGGATCGTTGATATCAGGATGATGGCGGTTTTGTCGATGGGTTGCAAGGCCGGGATAAAAGAGCGCAGCGACATGGTCAAAATGCAGGCGCCGACGATGAGTGCCGCCATGATCTCTTTGCGGGTCAGCGGCCCCAGTTCGGCGTTCAGCTGCCGGGCCTTTTCCCTGAGTCCCGGAATGGTTGCTTTTTCAGGTTTGAAGAAAACCATAAAAAATCCCCAGAGGATGAAGGTCATGATCCAGCCAATGGGGAACATATACCAGGTCAACTGAAAGAACGTGATGTCCTGACCGATGATATCCTTATAAAAGCCCAGAGCCACTGCACCGCGGGCGGCCCCCAGCAGGGTAACGATACTGCCGGCACCGGCAACATAGGCCATGCCCATAAACAGTCCCTTGCCGAATTTTGTCTTTTTATCGCCTTCGCCGTAAAGCGCATAAATCGACACCAGCAGGGGGTAAATGGTGGCCGCCACCGCCGTGTGCGCCATAATGTGGGTCAGGGCTGCGGTGACAATGAAGCATCCGAGATAAATCATACTGGTTTTTTCACCGACGATGACCAGCATTTTGTATGCCAGGCGCCTGGTCAATCCCGTTTTGGTGAATACGAATCCGATCATAATCGAGGCAAAGATAAACATGACGGGCGGCACCATGAAATCCGTAA
>CBDUUO010000357.1:0-4142 GCA_965370395.1 uncultured bacterium | reverse complement strand
TTTTTTATATTTAGAATAAATTTTATCCACTAGAAATCAGGGGTCAGCACGATGCGTTTGTCCGGCGGAACCTTATGCGCCTCCTCAAAGGATTCCATGATGGTGCTCATGGGACGGGTCTGAACGAAGGCATCGATGTTGACTTTACCCGAGGTCACCATGTTCAAAACGATGGGATAGTATTCGGGCAAACAGCCCCAGGTCCCGATAATTTCAGCGTCAAAGGCCATCAGCCGACTCATCATGTATTCCGACTTGCCAAGCCCGAATCCGATGATAATCAGTTTGCCGATATAACTCAACAGGGTCAGGCCGATTTCCTGACCGGCTTTGGCGCCGGTAACTTCAAAAATTTTCCAACCAAAACCCGGCAACCCATTTTCCTTGCAGATACTTTTAAATTCACCGGACACCGCCCTGGTGTCTTTGTCACTGGAGTTGATGACAAAATCGGCACCGTAGTTGAGGGCCCGGTCCAGCTTTGCCTGGGTGAGGTCAATGCCGATGACGGTGTTGGCACCCAGGCCTTTGGCAATTTGTCCCATGTACTGGCCGACGCCACCGCCGATGCCGATAACTACGACATTATCCCCCGGCTGCAAATCCGCCCGTTTGGCGGCCTGATAGGGCGTGGTGGCGGCATCCGCCACAACAGCCAGGTGTGCCAGAGGGATGTCTCCCCGGTTTTTGATTTCGCATAGATCGATGCTTGGCACCGGGATGTGGCTTGCAAAACCGCCGTAAATCCCCAGGCTGTTGCCGGGCATCTTCTGGTCGAGACATCTGTTGCCGCGGCCGGTTTTACAAAGGATACATTTGCGGCATGGCATCACAGCGGGGATCACAACTTCCGTACCGACCCATTTTTCGTCCCCGGCAACCACCGTACCGGAAATTTCATGTCCCAGTGTCAACGGCGGCTTTGAAACCGTGGGTACGCTATCATAAAAATACCCGAGGTCGGTGTGACACACACCGCAACCGACAACTTCCACCAGGACCTCACCGGGTTCTAAATCCGGCAGCGGTATTTCCTTTTTTTCAATTTTGCCCGGAACCACCTCTTTGGTTTCTTTGTCCCGCGAGGTCGGTTGAATCATCTGCCACGTTAGTATCTTACCAGGTGCTGAAGTCATTTTTCCCCTCCTTAAGTTTCATTTTTTAGCTACAATGTAACTATATAAGGTCTGAATAGATGTCAAGAATAAATTAATTATAATAAATTGCTTAATTTTAAGTACTTAAGCCATATCCACTCTATCCGTTAGACTAAAAAAAGCGGATGTGATTTTTTGTTGACACAATTAAATTGTAGCTTTAATGTAGCTATTTAGAAAATATCCAAAAACTTCAACTGCAGGAGAAACCGATGCTACTAGAAGGAAAAAATGCCTTAGTCACCGGTGGTTCCCAGGGCATTGGGGCCGCCGCCTCCCTCGAATTGGCCCGAGAAGGCGCCAATATCTGTCTCACCTACCGCAAACACGAAGCCGAAGCTAAAAAATACGCTGATGAAATCCGTCAAATGGGCCGCAAGGCCCTTGCGGTGCAATGTGATATTGCTTCCTTTGCCGACGCTGAAAAAGTCGTGAAAGCCGCCGTTGAAGCATTCGGCAGTATTGAGATACTGGTGAACAACGCCGGAATGAACTGGGATGCGGTATCCTGGAAAATGACCGAAGAACAATGGGACCGGGTATTGGAAGTCAACCTGAAAGGGTATTTTAACTTCACGCGCCATGTGGCACCGCTTTTAAAGGAGCAAAAATACGGCAAGATTATAAATGTGACGTCAATTAACGGGTTGCGGGGAAAATTCGGTCAGACCAATTACTCCGCGTCCAAGGCCGGTATCATTGGATATACCAAGGCACTTGCAAAGGAACTGGGTGCCTTCGGCGTAACGGTCAATGCAGTGGCGCCCGGCCTGATCGAAACCGCAATGCTTAAAGAATCGGAAGCCAGAGATAAAATTATCGATATGGCCATGGGTGAAAGCGCCCTAAAACGCGTTGGACAGCCGCAGGACCTTGCCTATCTGGTGACTTTTCTGGCATCGGAAAGAGCCAAACATATTACCGGGGAAGTGATTAAGGTTGATGGGGGGCAATATATCTGATCGAGAACAATTATTGGTACCTCCCATTTTGCTTATTCTATCATAAATTTGAGTACTAAACTGTCAATTATAAAATTCGAATATCGAAATCCGAAATTCGAAACAAGCCCGAATGACCAAAATTCAAAATATGAAACTATGAATCAGTCTCAGTGCTTCTTCCGGATCTAGTAATATCTTTGGTGTTTTGAACATTTGATAATTTGCTATTCGAATTTGTTTCGGATTTCGTGCTTCGGATTTCGGATTTGTCTCCAGGTTTTAGAAGCATATTTGCAAAAAAAAGAATTTATTTATATTACGAATTAGCCAATTATCAGTCTTTTGAGAGGAGACTTATATGGGAAAAGTAGCCATTATCGGAGTCGGACAGAGTACATTTGTCAGAAGCTACCCGGGCTCTATCCGGGAGCTCGTATTTGAAGGATTCAAGGAGGCCATGCAAGATGCGCAGCTGAGCACCAGGGACATCGATGCTTCGGTCATCTGTTCGGCACCCGAATACGACAAACAGCGTTCACCGGCCGGTGTTTTTGCAGAATATTTGGGATTGAATCCCCAGCCGACCTTTTATGTCGAAACCCTGTGCTCCTCGAGCAGCACAGGATTAAAGCTCGCCTATTCCCTTGTGAAGTCGGGCCTGCACGATACAATAGCGGTGATCGGATTTCAAAAAATGTCGGAAATCAGTTCTTCAGAATCCCAGGAACGCATGGGCCGGGGTGCCGATATTCAGTGGGAAAGCCCCTTTGGCACCATGATGCCCGCTTACTATGCCATGTATGCCAAAGCCCATATGGAAAAATACGGCACCACGTTAGATGATCTGGCGCTGATCCGGGTTAAGGCGGCAACCTACGGACAATTAAATGAAAAAGCCGTATATCGCAAGCCGGTAGAGTTTGAGATGTTTTCAGATCCGGAGAACCGCATGGCCGGTTCGGTGGCTAGCCCTCTGCGGGTGGGAGATTGCTGCGCCAATGCCGATGGCAGCTCCTGCGTCATCGTTGCCAGTGAAGAAAAAGCCAAATCCATTTCGAACAAGCCGGTCTGGATTTTGGGGGTGGGCGCGGCGACCACCAGCGTCAATTTAACCGGCAGAGATCTGTTTACGGGCTTAACCGTTGCCGAGCAGGCAGCGCAGCAAGCCTATGAGATGGCCGGTGTCGGCCCCAAAGACATTGATGTGGCTGAAGTGCATGATTGTTTTACCATCGCGGAAATGATGGCCTATGAAAATCTGGGTTTTGCCAAACCGGGTGAAGGCCGGGAATTAATCAGAAACAAAGAAACCTACCAGCAAGGCAGTATACCGGTGAATGTGGATGGCGGACTGTTATCCAAGGGCCACCCCATCGGTGCCACCGGTGGATCCCAGATCCGCACCATGGTCTTACAGCTGCGAAACGAGGCCGGCGATATCCAGGTTAAAAATCCGGAGATCGGGCTGGTCCATAACATCGGCGGTGTGGGCCTGTATGGCAATGTGACTATACTGGGACGTTAGCCTCAAAGGCATTTTTTATGAACCGCAGAACACCGAACAAGGAATAATAATGAGCAAAATAAAAGAAGTAGACGATCGATTCAAAAAATTCGGTACGGTAAGCTTTACCGCTATTACCAAAACCAATGATTTTGTGGACTACCTGGAAGACAACAAAGTCATGGGTACCCGATGCAAGGATTGCGGGATGGCTTTCTTTCCGCCCCGGGCGGATTGTCATCAATGTTTTGCCAGTAACATGGAATGGTTTGAAGTCAGCGGCAAGGGAAAGCTCGTAACCTACAGCAAGCTGGAATATGCGCCCATCGGATTCGAGGAAGATGTCCCCTACTGCATCGCCCTTGTGGATTATGGTGATTATAAAGTGTTCGGCAGAATCGCCGGTGACCTACCGGAGGATGAAATCCGGGTGGGCATGGAAATGCAAACCGTTGTCAATACGCTGCCGAACGGGCAGTTGAATTATGTTTTTGTAAAAGTGTAAGGCGTGTTTGGTGTTTAGTGTTTAGTGTTTGG
>CBDUUO010000356.1:0-4143 GCA_965370395.1 uncultured bacterium | reverse complement strand
ACGAATTGGGAGAGCATTAAAACTGACCGTGATCTGGATAACATCAGAGACTCTTTCGCGTACAGAGATCTTATAAAAGGTCATTAGAAGCTATCCCAAATTCAAATTAAAGAGATCAGGGGTCGGATAGTTTTTTCATTTCAAGTTTGTCATTCCCGCGAAGGCGGGAATCCAGAAATGTCTATTTTATGTCTGGATCCCCGCCTGCGCGGGGACAAGGCCTGGATGCCCGCCTGCGCGAGCATGACGGTAAAAACTCCTCGACCCCTCAAATAGATAGCGTAGCTTTTTTTAGGCAGAAATTGCGCAATTACATTTTAGGGGGTTAAATGAAAATCGTGATCATTTTAGCAGCCATTATGTTAAATTTTCAAATTTTGGTAAGCCCATGCCCGGCTCACTTTGGCATGATTATTCCCTCCGATTCCATGGTCATGCAAGGCGAAAGCAAAACTGTAAAATTAACACTTTCTTTTTCGCATCCTTTTGAAGGCCAGGGCATGGAAATGGCTAAGCCCCGCGTATTTGGCGTACGAATCAACGGTAAAAAACAGAACTTAATTCAAATCCTGGAAAAAACCCGGGTCATGGGGCATACTGCCTGGGCGGCTCCATATAAAATAAAGCGCCCGGGCGTGTATATGTTTTACATGGAACCCGAACCCTACTGGGAACCGGCTGAGGATTCATTTATCATTCACTACACCAAAACCGTTGTTACGGCTTTCGGTGACGATGAGGGCTGGGATGAAGAAATCGGCTTAAAAACCGAAATCATTCCGTTGTCCAAACCTTTCGGCCTGTATGCCGGCAATGTATTCCAGGGTATTGTCAAACTCAACGGGAAACCGGTTCCTTTTTCTGGGGTCGAAGTGGAATACTACAACAAAGGCACTAAGATTAAGGCGCCAACAGAGTACATGATCACCCAGACGATCAAAGCGGATCAAAACGGTGTCTTCACGTATGCCGCTCCGACAGCCGGTTGGTGGGGATTTGCGGCTTTAAACCATGCCGATTTCACATTGGAACATGAGGGTGAAAAAAAAGATGTGGAACTCGGAGCCGTTATCTGGGTGGAATTTCACGACTGGCAATAATTATCGCGGCTGAAAGCCGCTCCCACAAATCATTTTTTTCCAATACTATCAATAATCGGTGGGAGCGGCTTCCAGCCGCGATTAAGACTCCGGTTTTGGGGAACTAAATTTAAAGAAATCACAGACAAAAAATGCATATTTCAGAAGGCGTATTATCCGGTCCGGTATTAATATCCGGGGCCGCATTGGCCGCTGCCGGAACGGCCATCGGTCTGAAAAAACTCGATTATGACCGTATCGCCCAGGCCGGTATCCTTTCGGCGGCATTTTTTGTGGCCTCCTTGATTCATGTTCCCATCGGGCCCTCCAATGCCCACCTGATCCTCAATGGACTGGTGGGATTGCTGCTCGGCTGGGCCGCCTTTCCGGTCATACTGGTAGCGCTGGTGCTTCAGGCCATGCTGTTTCAGTTCGGTGGCATTACCGCTTTAGGGGTCAATACGATGATAATGGCCTCACCCGCCATCCTTTGTTACTTCGTGTTCAGTCCGTTTCTACATAAAAAATCGACTTTAGCGCTCTCAGCGGCCTTCGCCTGCGGCTTTTTATCGGTATTTTTCAGCGCTATTATTTTAGGTCTGGCCCTGGTGCTTACCGAAGAAAACTTTTTTGAAATTTCCGCCATTGTCATTGTGGCGCATATTCCGGTGATGATTTTTGAAGGTACGGTCACGGCCCTTTGCGTGGCCTTTTTAAGAAAAGTTCAGCCGACGATGCTGCCCTGACCTTCAAGGCGGTGCTTATTATAATTGTTTATAAGAAATGAGGCAGACCCATGAAACCTAACATTCTCAAATCGAACTTGGCAAAACCAATTTTCTACTTATTTTCAGTTGTCTGCCTTTTGTGTTTCCGAATCGAACCCGCATATGCCCATAGAGTTAATGTCTTTGCCTGGGTTGAGGGTGACACGATTTATGTTGAAAGCAAGTTCAGCGGCGGCAAAAAGGTTAAGGCGGGCAAAATCATCGTCACGGACCCCCAGGGCACTGAGCTCGTAAAAGGAACAACAAACGATCAAGGCGAGTTCTCTTTCAAGGTACCTAAAAAAGTCGATTTGAAAATTGTTTTACTGGCCGGCACGGGGCACAGGGCGGAATGGACCATTCCGGTCACAGAGATTGAGATGCCCGCTGCCGAAAAACCACCGGTTCCGGAAAAAGGCCCCACCGTCAAAGGGATCATTATCGGTATTGGCTGCATCCTGGGCCTGGCAGGAATTGCAACCTATATCCGCAACCGCCGAAAGAAAGAATAAAACAGAACCATGATCAGTGAACCCTTTGCCATCGGAGAGTCTATCATTCACAGGCTTGACCCCAGAATCCGGCTAAGCCTGACCGTCCTGTATTCATTTGTGGTTGCATTATCATACCAATTTTCGGTTTTAATAACGGCGTTGAGCCTCTCTTCAATTTTAATCCTCATCTCACGTGTAAGGATTCAGGAAGTCCTTAAAAGACTGGTCATTGTCAATGCACTGATTTTGCTTTTATGGCTGGTATTGCCTTTTACCTTCAAAGGGGAAGCGCTGACCCACATCGGTTCTTTTGCCATTTACCGCCCGGGAGTAATCCTCGCGGCCCAGATAACTCTGAAATCAAATGCTATTTTGTTAGCGTTTATCGCCCTGACTGCAACCATGTCATTTTCTACATTGGGTCATGCGATGTACCGGCTGCGGGTCCCTGAAAAAATAGTATATCTGTTGTTGATGACCTATCGGTATATATTTGTTATCGAACAGGAATACCTGCGCCTGATGCGCGCGGCTAAAATAAGGGGGTTTCAACCGGGTACAAATCTAAATACGTATCGAACCTTTTCCTACGTTATCGGTATGCTCTTCGTGCGCGCGGCCGCCCGGGCTGAACGGGTTCACCAGGCCATGCTTTGCCGGGGGTTTAATGGAAAATTCTACAGCCTGCAGGAATTTCAAACCAATACGGCAAGCTGGGTATTTTCGATTATGATGACGGCCGTGATCATCGGGCTGATCGCGATGGAATGGTATAATCCCAATTGAATTAATAACCAATTGGGAGTTATTCGTTATTTGTTATTGGTTACGATAGGGACAAATGATTGCCTTATGAAACAAAATAACCTACTGATAAACCTCGAAGGCGTGTCTTTTAACTACCCCGGAGGACCTCTGGTGCTTAACGAACTCGATTTTCAATTTAAACGGGGGGACCGGATCGGTTTGATCGCACCCAACGGCAGCGGTAAAACCACCCTTTTACACCTGATTATGGGATTGTTAAAGCCGACAGCCGGCCGGATCGAAATCTTCGGAAAGCTCACCAGAGACGAAAAAGATTTTGCAGATGTTCGCCGGAAGATCGGCCTTCTCTTTCAGGACGCCGACGATCAGCTTTTCAGCCCGACAGTGCTGGAAGATGTTGCTTTTGGTCCCTTGAATCTCGGCAAACCCAAAAAGGAAGCCATCCAAATCGCTCAGAAAACCCTGGCTTTCCTGGGTTTGAACGGATTTGAAGACCGCATAACGTTCAAGCTGTCCGGCGGGGAAAAACGATTGGTCTCTTTGGCGACGGTTTTGGCCATGGAGCCTGAAATTTTACTTTTGGATGAACCCATCAACGGCCTGGATATTAAGACCCGGGTTAAACTCAAAGAAGTCCTATCCAGTCTTGATCTTTCGTTTATCTTAATTTCCCATGATTTTGATTTTCTGGCCGAAACCGCCCACGCGATTTACACAATGGATAACGGTAAGATCCTGCTGGATAGAGAATTACATGTTCATGAGCACGTCCACGCGCATGAGCATGGTGTGTACCCACATCGGCATGAGAAAACAGTGAACAGAAAACAGAGGACAGATGACAGATGACACAAGGCTGAACATAGAGGTCAGAAAACAGAGAACAGAAAACAGATGTCAGAAGACAGATGGCAACAAATGGAGGATGAAACACCTTGTCGGTCATCTGTCCTCTGTTTTCTGTCCTCTGTGGACTGATCACTGACATCTGTCTTCTGTCTTCGGGCCTCTGTCATCTGACTTCTGACATCTGTC
>CBDUUO010000355.1:0-4150 GCA_965370395.1 uncultured bacterium | reverse complement strand
CTTTTCTAACTAGACAATCTACAATAGTCAATAGTCAATTTAAAGCTATAAGTTGTTTCCATACCCGTACTATTTCGCTTGCCCCCCAGGCTTGTGCATCACAACCACGTTGTTTGTGTGGAAAATCTCCGTCCACAATCTCCGGCACATGACCGGCGCATCCCTGGTTGATGTGACGGACGCTGCTTGAGAGCCATGACATGGCCGTGTTTCTTCCACCTTTACCGTAAGACTTTACCCATGCCTCACAAAAATTGGGAAGCAGCCAGGTCCAAGCGGTACCGTTGTGATATGCAGGCTTTCGTTTCGTGTCTTCATCTCCATGGTATTTTCCCTGATAGGGATGATACGGATCGGTGAGTTCTTTTCCACCATGTACAATCAAAAGTGGGCGGCGAACGGGCCGGTCGGCAAGGCTCCGAGCAGCACCGGGAACCAGCAGTTCTTCACATGCAACCACGATCTTGCGACAAATGGTTCTTTCAGAAACAGCGCCAAGTGTCAATGCAAAAAGCTGATTTGGCCTCAAGGCGTCGTCGGCTTCCGCCTCTCTGGCCGGCTCTCCCGGAGCGGCATGGAGACAGTCTGATAACCACCCTTCCTTTAGCATAAAGAGCTTATAAATTGATGACTGGACCTTTTCAGCCATCTTTTCCCACTTTTTCCCGTTTCTATCAGAATCGATAAAGGATAAAAATGAGAGCGCAGCATGCCAGAGAGCCTGGATTTCGATGGGGTAACCTTCCCGGGGAGTTCCTGCCGGGTGATTGGTGTCCATCCAGGTAAAATGGGCCGGACTGAAAATGAGACCTGACTCCGGATCCATCTTGATACCATTGGGTGTACCGGCAGCATAGGCATGAGCAATAGAAGAAAGGATCTGAAGGATTGTCCGATCGCCACACTGTGCGCTGAGAAATTCTTCATTTCCTTCGGTGCGAATCAGATCGGCACATGCAACGAAAAACCACAAGGATGCGTCAGAGGTGTCCCGGTTTCCTGCATCCTTGCCACGAATCATATTCGGAATCGTCCCGTTCTCCTCAAACTGCCCAAACTGTTTTAGGATAGCCCGGGCCTTTTCGGTTTTACTTGCTGCAATCAACCCCCTGGTAAAAATCATTGCGTCCCGGCCCCATTCGAGAAACCATGGATATCCGGCAATCACGGTATTCAGGCTCCCCTGTTTCATCACATAATGATCCAAAGTCTTTTCCATGGCTTCATCCAATTTCCAGGACTTATTGTTTTCAAAGATAGCTGCTCCGATCTCTTGGATCGGGGGCCCTGATTTCAGACAATGCTGTATATTGTTGCCAATGATCCGGGCTGTCAGTTCCACGGACCTCCCTCCTTTTAAGAGTACGGAAAAATAACCGGGGCTGAACAAATCAGAATCAGGGTCAAGACCACGCTCAGCCTCTATTGGACGGTTTACCATGTATTGCCACTCCGGTTCCCAAATAAAAGAGCCCTCCGAGATTCGTAAAGAGAGACAATGTTCAGGGTCCGGCGCGAAGGTGAAGCCGTCGTGGTCTGATTTTACCGCCTCCGGCCAGAGATGTTCCGGTCCCTGGTACGCCTTTATCGTCTCGTGAAAATTGCGGCTTTCAATATCAGGACGAAGGATGAGCCGTACCTGCTCGTGATCTGCCAGCTTTCCTTTTCGGTCTTTGGTTGAATCACGGGAAAAAATCATATGCAGGGAATTCTCTCCGTGAACCATTTCGACACAGATAGTGAGCAGGACATGCTCTCCCTGGCCGGTCGGCACCTGGTATCGCCAGAAACCCCCGGCGTTATATTCAAAACAAAAAGAAACAAGGCAATCGTTGCAGATCTCCTGTGAATAGTCCTGAAATACCAGCCATGCCCGGCATCGGGTGAACATGGCCCATCGATCTTCAGAAAGCTCAGTGTCCATATTCACTGCCAAAAGGGCATCATACCGGCTGTCAAGTTTGCCCCAGGAAGCGTGGGCCCGTAACAGACCGCCACGGCCATTGGTTCCGAGCAGAAGGAGAGGGCGGCTTAAAAGATCCGGCCGATAATAGATACGTTTTACCGTTGCATCCTCGGCATGGGAAAGGAAAAGAAGTGGCCCATCAACATGTTGAGTCCTTCCGGGAGTGTAAACCGACAATTTCAGGGTATGGGGGCTGTGAGCACTGGGAGGAGAAAGCGGAGAAAAAAGTGCAAAAAACGATCCATCCAGGCAAGGCAAACTTTCTTCATGCAATAGGCATTGGTTTTTGTCTATGATCCGGGCACGAAAAGGAGTTTTGGCGTGAACCATCAAAAAATGACCCGGAGGTACCATGACTTCTCGTTTGATGTCCCGAGGCCATTGCCATGTTATCACCCGCGACTCATGACTGAATGGATTAAGACTCCGGCAATATTCAACCGGATCTTCAGCCAGTTGCTCAGCAGCCTGATCCACTTCAAACGTTCCAAGATGCCGGGTACCTTTGTAAAATCTCAGTACATCCAGGGCCTTGGAGCACATGCGTTGCCTTTTAATTCGCTCCGGAAAATAGGCGGTTTGCGAGTCTGTTTGGCGAACAAGATCAATATCACTCCGATCGGCGGTCAGGCAGAGAACCTGGCCGGGATCAAGAAGACAGGTATGCTGCCCATTAGACTCGGCAACAGCCACCTCCTCTCCTGAGATAAGGTCCCAAAATACCGGCTTTTCCAAACCTGTCTGCTGAGGATCCCAGATCCCTAATGTCTTACGCTCGTCATCCAGATTTGCCACAATAAGTAGCTTTTTCCCTGAGGGTAGATGGTGCCGCAGCAGGGCAATGTAATTTCCATCGTCCTGTTGGAGCATTTTAAGTTCGGCCTGGTCGTAAAAGGCCGGATGTATTTTGAGCAGTGTATTGAGACGGCGTATATGTTCCACTTGATTGGTTTTCGTGCCCCAGTTTAGTGAAGATGCCTCATGGACATTGATCTTTTCGGTTGCGTACCATTCCACCCCATTGGCAAACCCAAAACCGCCCTGGTGACTGCAAAGGGCGCACAGAGCCGTACGCATTCGAGCAAAAACCTTTGACCGCGCAGCCAGTCGAATGTTATCGTGGGTTTCTGCAAAATGGATCGTGATCCCGTCATTTGCTGAGATTTCATTGGCTTCCGGGAGATAGGTTTCGATCTGGTTGCGGTCATAGTTTTGAAACAGTTCCGAATAGGCCCAATTGAAATTGGCTTTGTTTAAGATATCACGGGTCACAGAAATTTTACCCCCAAGTCCTTCCAGAAGAAAGATTGTATCGGGGTACTGCTCCCTGACAGTGGCAACGATATACTGCCAGGCAGGGACTGGAATCATATATCCCGCATCGCAGCGGAATCCGTCCACCCCCCGCCGACACCACGTCAGAAAAACATCGGCCATATATTGCCACAGATCCTTTTTGGAGTAATCGAGGGTTGTCAGATCTGCCCAGACTACTCCCCAAGCGCCTGGAACCTCGATCTGACCATCAGGGTCCCGGATAAGCCATTGGGGGTGGGTTTCATGGAGGCTGGCGGCCCAGCCGGTGTGGTTGATGGCAATGTCAATAAAAATTTTGGCCCGGCGTTCATGGATGGCGTCCACCAGTTCGATGAATTGCTCCAATGGGGTAGACCGTGTGTCGAATTTGGCCAGGGCAGGATCGATGGCGGTAAAACTCAACGCAGCGTATGGACTTCCAAACCGTCCCATGCGGGCATATGTGGTAGGCGTGGGATGGATCGGAAGCAACTGGATGATACGGCATCCAAGTTCATCTATAATGAAATCGAGTTCTTCGATCAAGTCGCGAAAGGTTCCTGATGGAGGGATTGCGGCATAACCTTTTTTATCCAGAGCCTTGATTAAATCCTCTTCTGTCGGATCTAAGAGGTTGCCTCTCTTGTTAGGGCCGAACTGTCGGATAAACGCATTATAAATGATGTTCGAGCAACAGGTGTCTGCCGGTTCCACGTTGATGACTGTATTAGGCCCCTGGGGCCAAACCGGACTGGTCTCGCCTTCATTCAAAAAGAAGCACTTGGCCTCAAAATGCCCGACTTCACAAAGAGGGAGGTTAATCAGAAAATTTCGGTCGTCAACACGGTTCATAGGGATGTCGAACCAGTCCCTACCAAGGGGTGGTTC
>CBDUUO010000354.1:0-4164 GCA_965370395.1 uncultured bacterium | reverse complement strand
TATAATGATCGTGGCTGAAAGGGATTCTTCCGCCGGTCATTGGAAAGGAGGATAAACCATGCATTTTAAATATACAACCTGTCTGTCGGTTTGTCTATTTATGCTGGCAATCGCTTGGCCCGGTTTTGGCGGCTCAACCCGCGGTAGTGTCGATGTGTGTGATCCAGAGATTATTGGCCAGATTCAGCAGGGGAAGTCATCCAAAGAAGATGTGAAACAACTCATCGGCGAACCCGACAAGGTCGAAGGCGCTCTGAATCAGGGTGAACTGTGGAAGTATTCCTATGAAGTAACAACGCCCAGCGGCCGCGCCGGCGGGTCTGCCTTCAAGTCATCCAGCAAGGACCGGCTGGGTTCGGGTCGGGTTTCAATGGACAAAAAAAATTGCAACGTATATGTTTATTTTGAAAAAAACGGCATCGTTAGAAAAGTACGTGAGAGTAAAGTTTCCGGCGGTACCGGCTTTATGAAATAAAGAACGGTGTATTAATCTCCCCGCAGAAACCGATCCAGCTCGGTTTTCAGGGTTCGCCAGCCGCGGCCGACTTTAATGGCTTTGATGCGGCCTTCGGCAATGTATTTAAGATAGGTGGGGCGCGAAATCGTGAGGTATTCACAGGCCTCTTTGGTGCTATAAACGATGCCCTGGCCGTTTTCATCAAATCCGTTGGGGTAAACCCCGTCTCGCCGGTCAAAACCGCTGCGTCTGTCGGATTTTTTGCGCCGATCTTCACCGCTTCTGCGCTGCATGATGTGATTATTTATCATAAATACCACCTGATATCTTTAGCGTATCGAAAATCCCCCTGGCTTTTAGCTCCTATCTATTATCGGCAAATCCTCGGTTTTTCTTTATGAATTTTTCGATAAAATTTTAAGTTTAATGCTTTAAATATCTTATATCCTTTTAGTAACTTTTCATTCCAGCAATATATCCCTTGGAACTGTCAAATACTGTCAAATGCTGTAAAATAGTGTAAAGATTTGAAAATATTATAATTTTTTACTTGAGCCAGCACTTTTTTTCTGATAAGAATTATTCGATCATGCTGGCGCACACCGCTTTTAGAAGAGCGAATTTCAGTTGAAATACGGGTTACAAAGGTGCGGCGCGGCATGTCGATAGGGGGATAGACTTTCCCGGTAAAGGAAGTGTTATACAAGGAAGCCGACGCCTTATATTTTATTTTGTGTTCTTTGTTATTGCTGCTTTTGTCGCCCTATAATGGAAAGTTTATCTCCCTTCCTCACATTCTATCCGAGGCCACCCCCTGGTTCGGTTTAGCGTTATTGCTTAAAGAAATATTCGGTGAAATGTAAAGGTTAAATTTTACTTGACGGGCCGTAGTTTAATTGTTATTTTTATTATGACCGACGAGTCGGTCATAATAAAGGATTGGAGAAACCTGATGCCAAAAATCGTTGATAAGGAAAAAAAGACGAAAGCGATTTCGGATGCCGCGCTAAAAGTTTTCCGGGAGCGTGGATACTATAAAACAAGAATGGTGGACATTGCGCAGATGGCAAAAATGGGTAAAGGCACTCTTTATGAATACTTTAAGGATAAAGCGGATATTCTTCGATTTGCTTTTGATCAGTATTTTAACGTCTTTTCAGAAGGCGTATTAGAGGCCATGAAAGAAAAGACGAAACCATCTGAGAAGATTCTATCGCTCATTGACTTTGCACTGCAGCATGCGTCCGAATGGGAGGATCACTGTGCGATATACGTCGACTACTTTGGCGCGGCTAGAACCGAAGAAACGAAGCGATTTTCCCTTTCCCGCATGTATGCTGAGATGGAAGGTGTTTTAGAAAATCTAATTGGCGAAGCGCAGGCAACAGATGAAATAGATGCAAAATTCAATCCAGCAGCAGTAGCAAAACTTCTACTCTCGATATATGACGGTATTATTCTCCATAACATATTTGTTGGCCAAAGGATTAACTTGGAAGTAATGCGTAAAACAGCCATGACGCTCATTACCCAAGGACTTCTTATAGGCAGATTCGAAAAACCTAATCATTAATCCAGGGAACCCTTTAAAATGTTCAGTTATATATTCATGAAAATCCTGGAATCGCGTCCCTGGCGCTATGATCAGGGCATAAATGTCCTCACCGGCGGGCACGCGAAAAAAATCAAAGAGGAAATCGTAACAAATTGGATGAGACCCGGAATGAATATGCTCGATGTCGGTTGCGGGACTGGAGAACTATTGGTGCATGCTGCCGAAGCCGGGGCAAATGTAACCGGAATTGATATTTCCAAAGGGATGCTGTCCGTTGCTCGAAGACGATTTGAAGCTTCTGATTTAAAAGGTAATGTGGCCCTATATCATACCGGTGTAACTGAGCTGGATGAATTATTCGCAGATAACACTTTTGATGTCATCACCGCGACACTGGTTTTTTCTGAGCTTTACCCTGCAGAGCGAATCTGGGCCCTGAATGAATTTAATCGGATTCTGAAGCCCTCCGGTGTGCTCATTCTTGCTGGCGAAGTGCAACCCCGAACGTTTATAAAACATCTGGTTCATATGATGATGCGTGTTCCGCTTGCAATTGCCACTTATCTCATCGCCCAGACGGGTACACGGGCGATCCCTGACATGGCTAAAGAAGTGTCTCAAGCAGGTTTTAACCTGTTGAGCGCGAAAAGGTCGCTTTTTGACAGTTTTGCTGTAATCTGCGCCCGGAAAAATGAGAAAGATAAAAAAAGAAGAAAATCCGATATGCGTATCATCAGACCCGAAGAAGATGCTTCTATTATAAAATCTATCTGGGATTTTATGGGTCGATGGTTTCCAAATCCGGTTGAGCCTGGATTAAGACAGATTGGAAATCCTGGTCAAAACGCGCCGGTGTTGGTTACGAGCAATTTTCATTTAACGGTTCGTCGAGTGGAAAAAGCGTTGTCTGCAATTGATGCGTGGCTTTTAGTGGCACCCACCAGTGGGATCAACGTGTGGTGTGCATCCGCCGGCGGGGAAATGACGGAACATAATTTACTGACGGTCATGAAAACCAGTAGAATCCAGGAGTTGGTAACACACCGCAGGCTCATTCTTCCTCAACTATCTGCATCCGGCATCGATCGAAAACGCGTCAAAGAAACCACTGGCTGGTCTGCCGATTTTGGACCGGTTTATGCGAAAGACATTCCATCTTTTTTAGATCGGAACGATACAAAGACTGCCGAGCTGTGCCGCACACGCTATCCGATCGGCTTCAGGCTTGAAATGCTGTTCTGTATGAATGCGTTGGTGTGGGCGGTAATCAGTGTTGTTTTAATTTTTATGAATCCCTTATGGGCAATTTTAGTCAGTGCCATCTTCTGGGGCACCGGAATCATTTTGTATGCAGGTTATCCTTTTTTACCGGGCAAGAGCGCCTGGGCGAAAGCGGCGGCATTATCAATCTTATTGGCG
Source organism: uncultured bacterium (assembly GCA_965370395.1). Lineage (GTDB taxonomy): Bacteria > Desulfobacterota > Desulfobacteria > Desulfobacterales > JAHEIW01 > JAHEIW01. The sequence goes on along the minus strand of CBDUUO010000354.1, from coordinate 733 downwards.
ATCGGTATGGCACTTTATTCCATTTCCATTCAAAAACAACCATGGTGGCACTATTGGGGTTGGATGACAAGTGCGGCACTATTGACTCTGTGGCTTGGGTTCGATCTTAAAGGTATTGTCGGAGGAAATATATCGGAAGCCGAATCGCTGTTGCACAAACTCGGTGTAGGTTCAATCGGAAAAATTCACAAGCCCAGAAATATTCAAACCGGCTCAATCGTTCACCAGCCGGATTTGTGTACGAATTGTGGTATGTGTTTGATGGTTTGCCCTCAATCGGTGTTTATCCGGCCGCAGAAAGATGGGAAAGTCGCAATAGGAGATTCCAATGTTTGTTTGAGATGTCAGGCATGCCTGAAACAATGTGATAGTGGCGCTATATCCTTTCAATGACCCCCCAAAATGCTGCAACGTGCGCCATGACTTGCGTGCCGCGCCGACCTGTCAGGCGAAGCCTTGCGCGGAGACGAAAGCTTTTGTGCATGTAGCTTCTAATTATCGTTTATTATCAGTTTAATTTCATCCGAATTGGCCTTTAGCTCCGGTGCATACATGGCGTATGCCATAGTGCTCCAAACCAGTCTACCCCGACTGCTTTAAGGGACCGGCTAACACGACTTGTCGTTTTCCGGCCTGAATCGTCCTCCTGGAGCCATGACTTGTCGTTTTCCGGCTTGAGCTGGCAAGGACTATTTTGCCTCCGTTTTTTCCTAACGAACTATAAGTCTAATTA
>CBDUUO010000353.1:0-4168 GCA_965370395.1 uncultured bacterium | reverse complement strand
AGGGACGATACGATCAGATGGACACGGCAACACTAAAATCTCGTCACTATTTAATGAAACAGCTGCAAAGTTAACAATAAATGAATGGTTAGACCAGAAACTTTTTGACAAAGACATTACAATTAGGGGCTTCATCCGCTCTGTGGCTGATAAAGAGGCCGCTCATTCCGATGCATCATACAACTCCGTTCTGCGCAAAACTAAGACCGTCACGTTTTCTGGTAAAGATTCATTGACAAGTCAGGCTATTATCACAATTGGACGATATATCACTAAGGCACTTGCAATAAGAGATGTTAATGAAAACCTCGATGAAATTGCAGAACATATTCGTGGTGAGTATCAAAAACTCGAGAGGGGTGCTGCTGTACTCAACTTGTCTGAATTTGCAGCCCGTTATTCAGAAGGTGTGTCTATACAGTATAAGCAAAGCGGTAAAATCGTAGCTTATTTCAAAAAAAATTCTGAGATGTATGAGAAGGTGCTACGTCTCATTTTAATTGAACCCGGATATACCACTTTAGCTGACATAGAAAAACGCTGCCAGCAGCATGATTTAGCACTGGCAGCGTAAGAAGGTTTATTTACTGATCAGTACTGTCTTTAAGGATCTGCACGGCATCCACGAAGCTGCATTTTCCCACCGTCATGACCAAATCAATGGGGTTGAAGTTTTTTTGACAATCAAAACATCTAGCCAGGTTGGTGTCATGGTTGGTGGCGGTATGGAAGTTGTGGCACAGCGGGCAGCGGAACCGCCGTATTGCGTTTACGTTGCGCACCTCAAGGTTCAATAAATCGGTGATGACCTCATCGATGGGGATTTGATTACGCAGCATTCTAAGCAAATTTGCAGAATAGTGTTTTGCCATGGTTGTCTCCCTAAGGCAGATGTAATTCAGTCATTGTTTCGTTTACCAGCGCTTCGGTTATCTTGTTCAACCCGCGGGCAGCCGCATTGATCAGACAAGCCGTGGCGACGTTGTTAATCTGACGTGGCACCCCACCGGTATAGTCATGAATAAGGTTTTTGGCTTCGGGCTCAAAGATTTTATCTGCGCCTCCGGCCTTGGTGATGCGGTAATCGATATAGGCCGATGTTTTTTCCATTGACAGCGCGCGCATTATAAATTGTAGAGTTATGCGCTGAACCAGGTCGGCATGGGAAGAACGTTTGAGGATCCGGCCTAAATTCTCCTGTCCGCACAGCAGGATTTTCAAAGATATTTGTTCATCGATGGAAGATATTAACAATCTAAGATCGGTAAGGGTTTGCGGATCGATCAAATGGGCTTCGTCAATGATAAAAAGGGTGCATTTATCATTTTGATTGATGCGCTCAAGGATCTGCAACAGCAACCGGTCTTTGCCCATTTGGGGTTTTTCACCGAGCTTGATGACAATAAGTCTTAAAAAGGCATTGGCATTTAATGGTGTGAGATGAAGATAGACTGGATTGTAACGATTTGGGGGCAGCTCATGGATAAAAAGCCTGAGCAGAGAAGATTTGCCCAGGCCTGTTTGACCGATGATCAAAGCCATGCTGCCTTGTTGTTCAAAGAATTTGAGTCTTGCCAGGGCTTGGTCGGTGTGCTCATCGCGAAGCAGCCATTGGATGGGTGGTTTTTCGGTAAATGGGTGTGCATTGAGAGAAAAATGGTTAAGAAACATTTTCGGCCTCCTTTCGGATTAATTGTTTAAGTTCCCGGATGATATAGGGAAGCGTTGGATAAAGGGCCTTTTCAAAGGCCTGTTTGACCATTTGGCGATTGATCGCCAGGCTTTGGTTATAGACTTTTTTAAGCGATTCGAGCTGGCCGGCGGAAAGATCAGCCAGCGCGGCCTTTTTTCCCATCAGTTGGGCTACGGTTTTAGCAAACTCGTGAAAAGGCCAAGGCCGTCGTTGAACAACTTTACGGTAATCAATGCCGCCGGTCTGTTCGGCCAGCATTTGTTTGTGCTGTCGGATCAAAAGTTCGGTGTAGCTGTGCTTGGGTTTGCCTTGAGGTTGCTGGGGGTCTGCCGGGATAACGGTTGTACGATCGTGAAGGGTGCCGCAGCCCAGATATTGACCGCCGAGCGAATAGATGTGGACGGTATCCCAGGATGAGAACGGATCGTATTTAACCTGTAGCCGGTCGCCGCGCAGTTTGGGATCGACGCGGTAAAAGCGTTTATCGAGTTGGACATCGGAAAATGTTTTATTGACGGTGCGATTAACGCTTTGCATGAAAGACTCAATGACTTTAGCCATATCCACTGAGCGAATGACCGTCAGCCCGTTTTGGTAGCGCTGCTCGGGTGGTTGTTTGGTCTCGGAGTGTATGGTTTTGTGGTAACTGACGGCCAGCCACGCAGACAGGCAACGGTTGAGTTGTTGCAAAGTTAGGATATCACCGGCCCGGATTTCGGCTTCCAGCTGCATTTGAATGGTTTGGATGAGCCGTTCGATCAAACCGCCGGCCGGCGGGTCTTTGGGGGGACGATGCAGCAGTTTGATATTGAGTCGATAACAGGCCGCTCTTAGGGCGTTTGCCAGGTAGATCTTGGCACGATCCACATAAAGCTGCAGAGGTGCGCCATGAGTGGAAAGTGCGCGGATCAGAGAATCGATCAAGACATCCAGATTTTGCCTGAAGTAGTATCGGGCCTCCACCGCATAGCGGCTGTGGCAGTCGATGAAAGCCGACAGATAGGTGGGTACCACCTGACCGTTTTGCAACACATAGGGCCCATCTTCAAAATCACCGACCCATAGATCATGGGTATGATTGCGGGTCCATCGTTTGCGGACCTTTTTGCGAAGTACGCCCAGTTTTATGTGGGTAGCGTTGGCCTGTTTAAGATGGCGGTAGAGGGTGGAGCGAGGCACGCTGAGCCCATACATATCTTCAAGTAAGCGATTGATGGTGTTGGGACTGCGAAAGGGCTGTTCTTTTTTCAGTTCAACGGCTTTGTTGATGATCTCAGCAGCAATATTACGGGATTTTCCACGATCGCTTCGGCTCTTACGTGCTAAAGAGTCAAAGCCGCCCTGCCGGTAGCGATTGAATTTACGGCGCAGGGTAGAAAGCGATGGGTTGCCGATTCGCCCGTCGGGAAAACGGATGGTTTTTTTCGCCAATTGTTTGAGAAACCGGTTGATCAGTTCGGCTTCGATCTCTTGGTAAATGACCGGACTTAGCAGATCACACCAGAATATGGCCCACTTTTCCTGCTCTTTGTCCAAGCGACTGCCTCCTTTTTTATCTCTGGAGGCAAGCTTACCTCAGCTAAAGGCGCAGCGCGTTGCCAACTTGGTGAAAATTGAGGTTTTAAAGGCGGCTTGAAAAAAAGCTTCGATGATCACCATCTGTCGGCAACCGACAAGCTGTTTTTTGCGGTCATTGGTTTTGTATTTACGCTGGGGGATAATCAGCCGGGCAAGGTCTCGGCAAATGCTTGAGACGGGAGTTTCCTGAAGTAGCAGGCTAAGGGCCGTTCGGCAGGTATTGGTCAAACGTCCCAGGCTGGTAATCCAGCGGTGGATCGTTGATGGAGTCAACGTGGCGTCGCTGTGCGGATATCCCAGCGCGCTGCTATCGAACATCACAGCCTGCTGGTATGTCATGTCGTTGGCTTCGAGGTAAGTGCCGGCAAATCTCATGATAGTCGGCTGGGTATAGTGTTTGTAGGGTATTGCAAAATCCGGGTAAAAGGTGAATGTCTTGCCGCAACCGGGACATCTGAACCGAATCAGGGTACAGAACGCAGCTTTGATTAACAGCTGAACGATAATCAAAAAACGGCGCTCACGGTAGGCGTGAATCTTGAAAAAGCTTGAATCAACACTGCAACGCGGACATGGGGGCAGATTGTGCGGGGTGATTTTATCCTTTTCTACTTTTTGCTGATATGCTTTAATGTCTTCAAGTGTCGCTGTCGGCGGCATCTGGGTATCCCTCCTGTTTTTAAGGTTAGGCTTGCGAAACCAACCTTCTAATATGGGAGGGATACTTTTTCAATCAAGGCGGGGTAGTCTCTGGTTTTTTCTTTAGGCGGGGTAGCTGGGTCGCGGGATGGCGGGTTTAACTATTGCGGGATATTCGGGGTCACTTATTCTGGGAGTCAGCACTTAACGATTAGAAACGGTCGATACGATGATTTGGCACAAATTCTCAGATTATAT
>CBDUUO010000352.1:0-4171 GCA_965370395.1 uncultured bacterium | reverse complement strand
CATCTTAATCAAATCTAAAATTGAATCGGATTGAAATTTAGTCGCTTTCGAGTTTTAAGGGCAGAGTTAATCGAAAGGTGGCCCCCTTCCCTTTCTCGCTTTCCAATTTGAGCTTGCCCCCCAGGCAGCGGGAAATAATATTGGCGCCGGCCAGGCCAAGGCCGTGGCCTTTGCGGGATACAATGAAGCACTCCTTTACCTGGGCATAGCGGTGAAATACCATTTCATGATGTTCCGGCTCAATGCCGGGCCCATCATCGGTGACCGCTATGACCAGATGTTCTCCATCCAGTTCCAGCCGGATGTCCACCCTCTCTTTCCGGTGATGAAGCGCGTTTTTAATCAGGTTGCCGGCAATCTGGCGAAACTTAGTCTCATCCTGAAACATCTCCAGATCGCTCACCTGTGGCAAAATATCCAGAACAATGCCGCATGATTTCAGGTATTCAAGGGCCTCAGACTCGTTTTTATAGTCGGCATATTTTTCAAAAACCCCCCAGGCGTTGGTTTCGAGGGCATCTTCCAAAGCCTGCAGGATTGATTTTGACGGTTTAAAGCGCTCACCGATAAAGCATCCGGCTTCGGAACGTCCAATCTCCAGCAGGTTGTGCAGCAGCTGGCGGACTTTTTTTGAGTTTCGCAATGAGCGCTTTAAGGTGTTTTCCTGGCGGGGGGATAAATTCCCATATTTATCCCGGCGTTCCAGCAGCGTCCGGAGGCCGGTTTCAATAATGGCGATGGGGTCTTTGAGTTCATGGACCAGAAATTCGATTTCAATTTCCCTGAAAAATTGCTCTGCCCTCTCTTCAATCGGCTGGTTATCATCTCTGGGTTCGTTTTGTTCGCCCATGGTACGTCCCTGTTCAAATAGGTTAAATCAACAACTGCCGGTTCAATGCCAAGGTCAGAATGGTCTAGTATCGCGTCTCATAAGTTCCTTCAATAAATCTGCAACGCCAAAAATGTCATTGCGAGCAGAGCGAAGCAATCTCTTTAGCTTTAACGCATTAACATCACTGCCTTTCCATCAGATTGCTTCGTCGTTTCACTCCTCGCAATGACTCTGGTATGTGAAAAATTATTGTAAATTATTTCCGGGACAAGACACCAAGGTCTGGGCCGCAATATTAACTTTTTCCCTCTTCGGAAGGCTATCTTTTGGTGAATCGCTCGGCCGGGTAAAATTGCACCGTCACAGTCGTTCCGCCGACATTCCGGCAATCCTTTGCATTTGCCTGCGGCACGCAATCGGCGACATTGCCCGGGCATTCACGCCCTTCCCCGTCGATTAAATTGCAGGGTTGAGAGGTCATCTTAATTTTGAAATTATATCTCTCTGAGAATATTTTCATGCGCAGCAAATCAAATCCTTTTCCGCCCGCCTTAAAATCATAGGGCTGACGGGTGGAATACTGCATGGTATCATAGGATGTAAAATAATTTTCAAAAATCAGTCGCAGATTTTCTTCACTGATGCCGATCCCGTTGTCCTTGACCTCCAATTCAGGGCCGATTTCTCCTTTACGCACCTTTACGGATATCTTGCCGCCATCGGGCGTGTTTTCAACGGCGTTGCGAACCAGGCCTTCTATAACCTTTCCCAAAACGTCCGGGGGAATGTAGATGGGGGCGGTCGGCGATGCATAGGTTCTCAGGCGGCACTTTCGATGCGCAAACTGGGGACGCAGGGCTTTTATTTTGTCCTTTACGAACGGCCCCAGTTCAAGCACCTCTGATTTGGATTCCCGGGGGCCATAGGTATCTTCAATGTGCTGCCGGATTTTGGGGATAATATCCTTCTCCCCCAGACCCAATGAAATCAAGACCTCCAGTTCGTCCACCGATGCATCCAGCAGAGCCGATAGCATGTGATGGGTTTTATAATCCTTTTCGCGCAGAATGTCTTCCAATTGATACTGCATCTCCAGCAAGCGCTGCAGGTTTCTTTGAGCGCGGTCAAATATCTGGTCCCATCCCTGATCCGCCATTTCTGAAAGTCGTTTTTTTAACAGGTTTAAAGATGCCGCTAAAATAGAGACCGGGGTTTTTAATTCATGTGATAAATGATGAATCACACGGTCTTTGGTGCGGTTAAGGCTTTTAACCTCTTCGTAAGACCGTTTGAGTTCCTCGTTGATGCCGGCATTTTCAATCGGCAGTGCAACCAGATTACCGATAGTCGTCAACAGCTCAATATCGACCTGATCAAACTCGCCTTCCTTTTTGTTGACCGCGCACAACACGCCGATCATTCGTCCCTCAATTTCGAGGGGCACATCCGCCATGCACCGGGTACGATATTTGGCCTGTCGGTCGACCTCGCGTGCGAAATAAGGGTTCTTGTAAGCATCCTGTACAATTTGAGGCTGGCCGGTACGGTACACCAAACCGGCAATGCCTTTGTCCGCCGGGTAGCGGATTTCTTTAAAATTGGTACCGGTTTCGCTTTTATCAAATACGGCCTCGCGGAAAAAAAATTCCTGATTGGCTTCGTCGAGCAAAATAACCATGGCCCCTTCAACGCCCAGCAGATCTTGAATTTCCTTGGTAATCAAGGCCAGGCGCTGATCCAGACCCCGATACTGGTGCATGGCTCTGGCGATCCGGAAAAGCGCCTGATTGACCCGGGCATTTCGCTTTTCTCGGGTTAGATCGCGCAGGGTAACGACCTGACCGGCGGGCCGACCCTCATCATCATAAAAAATCGCGCCGTCAACAATAATGTCCAGCAGCCGACCATCTTTGGTCAGACGGCGGGTTTCAAATCCCCGGATCACTTTTTCCTTGTGAAGACACCGGATGCCATTTAGGGTTTTTTCTTTAAAATTTTCAGGTACAAAGGGTATTTTTTTACCTTCCAGTTCTTCAAAGCTCCAGCCAAACACTTCCTCAAAAGCCGGGTTCAGAAAGGAAACCGTATCATTCAGATTAAAAACAAATACCGGTATAGGCAAAAATTTCAAAAATGCCTGGTAGCGCTGTTCGGCCCAGCGGCTTTGCCGGGACAATTCCAGGGCACAGGCTTCTGATTCTTTCAGGGCCTGCTGGGCGACGACTTTATCGGTGACATCCCTGGCAATCCCCCTGAAACCAATGGGTTGCCCGCCATTATCCTTTATCAGGCTGGCGGAAATTTCCAAATGACCCCTCTCACCATCCTTGCGAATGATTTCCCAGTTGATATCAACCACACCCTTGCCGGTACGATATATTTTATTGAAGGCTTCATAAGCGATGGCGGCATTTGCTTCATCCATGTATGTCTGAAAGTTGCTGTTCTGGATTTTTTGACGGGAATATCCGAAAATTCGACACAGCGCGTCATTAAAAAATTTGAAATTCCCTTTTAAATCGACTTCATAAAAAGCATCGGCCACATCCTCAATCAGAACGCGATACCGATCTTTTTGAATTTTCGACTTCGTCCCTCTCTCAGGTGTCGCCGCCGATTTATGGCCGCCGGAGAATGGTTTGGTTTTTCTGGAAGGATTTTTTTGTCTGCTTGATGTCATTTAGAGTCTTAATTGTGAATTCTTTGCATTTTGTGCAAAAACAGTTTTGCTTTGTGTCTTTGTGTCTTGGTGGCCATTTTTCCGGTTTATCCGGGTTAGGGATCTAAAGAATATCTTTAACTATTATTTTCAAGAATTCCGAATGCTTCCTCATCCAGCAAATTGGTGCCATTTGCCTTTAAAACTTCGATGGCTTTGTCATTATCGCTGAAACGAAAGATCATAATGGCGTTTCCCTCTACAAAGGTGATAAAGGCATACATAAATATCACCGATACACCTGCTTCGGTCAGCGGTTTGAGCAGCCCTGCCAGGCTGCCGGGTTTATCCTCGATTTCGGCGGCCACGACTTCATTGACATAAGCCGGAATCTGCATTTCCATTAGAATCTTGCGGGCCGTCGCCACATCAGAAACCAGCAGCCTTAGCTGCCCAAAAGCTCCGGTATCAACCAGGTTGAGCGCTCGCAGATTTATCCCGGCGCTGCCGAGCGCCTCTGTAACTTCGCCCAGCCGGCCGGGAGCGTTTTCAATCGATACAACGATCTGTTTTAATTTTAAACTCATCGGGGCCTCCATGAGGTAAAAGGTGATTTAGTCGATTTTAAGCTCGAGGAACGATAAAAAATGCACACAGCTAAAACCGACTCGGTAACAGGT
>CBDUUO010000351.1:0-4183 GCA_965370395.1 uncultured bacterium | reverse complement strand
CATAGCCGCCGCCACCGCCATACATTCCGCGATCCATTCCCCTTCCTCGGGGTCCATAGCCGCCGCCACCGCCATACATTCCGCGATCCATTCCCCTTCCTCGGGGTCCGTAGCCGTCGCCTCTGTATCCGAACCGGGGAAAATCTTTTCGCATCTTGATGCGATGATCAAGGCGATTTTGGTCCAGCTGGCTCTCAAGATTGGAAATGTCTTTTTGAATACCAGCAGCTTTTTTGGCATCCGGTTCCGGTTTGGCCAGCTCACTGCGCAGCTCGAGTTCCTTCTGATACAGATTCTCTCTGAGATCGGAAGTGGCTTCGAAAAAAGCCTGCCGTTCTTTGTCCAGTTTGGCGATGTCTTCATCGCTCAGGTCACCCCGATATCCCGCTCCCCCAAAGCCCCGGGGGCCTTCCGCCCAGCCGCGATGCATCCCATATCCGGAGCCCATATGAGAGCCATAGCCCCCGTGTCCTCTGCCCCAGCCGGCGAAAGAAGTGACTGCGATCGCAAGAACGGCCACAATGACCAACACCATAAAAATTTTACCTGTTTTGTTAAAATTCATTTTTTTACCTCCATCATTTTGTGATTTCAAAATTTCACATGAAATTTTGAATCGTTATTTGTTATTGGTTATCAGTTATTGGAATTTATGATTCATTCATTAAATTTTACCATGCTTATATCGCAAGTCGTGTGCCATAATTGAAAGCAGAATACAAAATTTTGTATATCCTATTGATATAACTTATTTAATTTTTATAATTTGATCTTAATCGGCAATCAAAACCAAATTTAGCCCATTGAAAATAGCAAAATAATGGATACTATCTATCCAGCTGAGATGGATACATTGGGTATTTTGTATACAGATAAAAAGTCTTTCGGCTTTTTAATTTTTCCCGCCTATATTCCGGCGGGATTAGCCGGCAAGCTCACTATGAAGAATTTATATCATATCAAGCACTTAGCCGGGAATACAGCTAACGGGTGAGCGGGCTAACCGGCCAACGCGCTGTCTTGAAAGATGGCATCTGATTTGCTTTAAGAATACGTTATGTTTACCAAATCAAAAAATAAAAAATTCTGGGCAGGGGTTCCGCCATGGGTATTGATGGGGACTGCGGCTGTATTGCTGCCGATCATGGCTTTTGTTACCATTGAAAACATCAACCGGCAGAAAGAAAAAAGCATCCATCTCCTGCTGGAAAAAGGGGCGGCCTTGATCCGATCGTTTGAGGCCGGCACCCGTACGGGGATGATGGGCAGGCAATGGGGCGGATTTCAACTTCAGCAGCTTCTTTTTGAAACGGCCCAACAACCGGATATCGTCCACCTCATGGTGATCGAAGACACCGGAAAAGTCGTCGCTCACAGCTATCCCGACCAAATCGGCGGCATCTATGCGGCTGAATTGGATCTTAAAAAAATATCTGGCTCTAACGTATTGCAGTGGCGCCAAATCACCCAGCCCGATGGTAAAAACGTTTTTGAGATTTATCGAAAATTCATACCTACCGGTCCGCCCAGGGGGATGGGGATGATGCAGCGCCATAAGAGAATGATGGGCCGCCAATCTCCACCGCACGGGCAGGAAAATGAAAATATCTCGAATTCGGCCCAGATTATATTCGTGGGGTTGGACATGAGTTCCATTGAAGAGGCCCACAAAGACGATGTGCGACACGCCGTTATTATGGGGGCCATTTTGCTGCTGGTGGGATTTGCCGGGTTCACGCTGCTGTTTCTGGTTCAAAGCTATCGATCAACGCGGGCATCCCTTTCCAGGATAAAGGCATTTTCCGACAAAGTCGTTGAGAATGTGCCCATCGGCTTATTGGCCTTAGACAATCAAGGCAAAATCGCAGCTTTCAATAATGGTGCTGAATCTATCCTGCAGCTTTCCGCCCCGCAGGTCATCGGGCAGGAGGCCAGCCGGATAATTCCTGCAGAACTGCTGGATGAAATCAATCAATCTAAAAACCATGCGGATGTCATCGAAAAAGAAATCAAATGTACAACGGCTGATGGGAAAATCGTTCCTTTGGAAATCGGGGCCAGCAGTCTCAAAGATGAAAAAGACGTTTTTTTAGGCAATGTCCTGTTGTTTAAAGACTTAACCGAGGTGCGCGCACTCAGACGTGAGGTTGCCAGAAGCCAGCGCCTGGCTTCGGTGGGCAGACTGGCTGCCGGGGTCGCTCATGAAATCCGCAATCCCTTGAGCTCCATCAAAGGATTTGCCACCTATTTTAAAGAAAGATATCCCGATCGACCGGATGATCAACAAACCGCCGATATCATGATCCAGGAAGTCGACCGTCTCAACCGGGTCGTGGGGCAGCTCCTGGAATTTGCCAAGCCCATCTCGATAAAGCGGCAGCCGATTTCTTTGCAGGCGCTGCTCAAAGACTCCATCAGGTTGATTGAAGACCGGGCCGCCGAAAAAAACATTTCAATTCTAACCCGGAATGACGCCGGGATAGATGCGGCATGGGGCGATCCTGATCGGATCAATCAGATCCTTTTAAATCTATACCTTAACGCTATTGACTCCATGCAAAATGGCGGGGAACTCAGAGTGCAGCTCTCATCAGAGGGTGACAGCGAAGAAATCTGTATTAAGGTTTCCGACACCGGGTGCGGGATCAATCCGGAGCATCTTTCCAAGGTGTTTGACCCCTACTTTACGACAAAATCTACCGGCACCGGTTTGGGGCTGGCCATTGCTCATAATATCGTGGAGACCATGGACGGCAGGATAAAGGTGGAAAGCCATAAAAAACGGGGAACCACCTTTACCGTTACCTTACCCAATTCTAAAGAAAGTAAGAATCATGACTGAAAAAAGTACCATTCTGGTGGTCGACGACGACCACGCCCACCGCACCATGCTCAACACCCTGATCAGCGGTTGGGGATATGCGGTCTCGGAAGCCGACGACGGATCCTGCGCTGTCGAAAAAGTTAAAGAAACCACCTTTGATCTGGTGCTAATGGATGTTCGCATGGTTAAAATTTCCGGACTGGAAGCACTTGAAACCATCAAAGCGTATAATCCCGCGATACCCGTTATCATCATGACCGCCTATTCATCGGTTGAAACCGCAGTGGAGGCTTTAAAACAGGGGGCCCATGATTACCTCACCAAACCCCTTGACTTTGACAAACTGCGGCTGACCATTGATCGGGCCATGGAGCATACCCGGCTTAAGGAAGAAAACCGACTTCTGCGAGAAACGCTGGGGCATCAATTTGACACTCAAAACATCATCGGCAATAGCCCAAAGATGATAACGCTTTTGGAAACTGTAGCCCAGGTCGCCCCGTCCGAGGCCACCGTTTTAATCTCAGGTGAATCCGGCACCGGCAAGGAGCTGATCGCCGGTGCCATTCATTTTAACAGCCTCAGAAAAAAGGGCCCCTTTGTTAAGATCAATTGTGCGGCGATAACGGAAACGCTTCTGGAATCAGAACTTTTCGGTCATGAGAAAGGTGCTTTTACCGGGGCCGACCGCCGCAAGGAAGGGCGTTTTTCCCAGGCTCACGGCGGCACGCTGTTTCTGGATGAAGTCGGTGAAATGTCGTTGATGATGCAGGTAAAATTGCTGCGGGCCCTGCAAGAACGCGAATTTAATCGCGTGGGCGGTGAATCAACCATTCAGGTAGACGTACGTGTGATCGCCGCAACCAATAAGAACCTTAAGGATCGAATAAATGAGGGGGCCTTCCGTGAAGATCTTTACTACCGGCTGAACGTGGTCGAACTCGAAGTTCCGCCATTATTGGATCGGAAAGAGGATATCCCGCTGCTGACCCGACATTTTCTTGAAATGTTTGCCGCCAAAAACCGTAAAGAGATCAAAGGATTTACGCCCAAAGCCATGGACAATCTGATTCGCTATAATTGGCCGGGAAACGTTCGGGAGTTAATGAACGCCGTCGAGCGGGGGGTTGTTCTGGCGCGTTCGAGTTATCTTGATGAAGCCGACTTTCCGTTTATGAAAGATTCTTTAATCGAGAATAATCAGGAAGATTCGATCAACCCGGATGAGCTTTCCCTGCAAGGCGATGTCCCTCTCGAAGAGATTGAAAAAACAGCCATTTTAAAGACCCTGGAGACGGCCAACGGCAATAAAAGTGAAGCGGCTCGACGCCTGGGAATCACCCGCAAGACCCTGCATAA
>CBDUUO010000350.1:0-4208 GCA_965370395.1 uncultured bacterium | reverse complement strand
CTGATCGGTTTGGTCGGTATCCTTTTCACAGGGCTGATGGTTGCCGTATTGGTGCATGCGGTTCGGGAAAGCTTTGAGGAATCGAAGAAACGTGGTTGAGGTAAACAAAAGGTAACTCTTGCCGCAGATTTTTGTATTGCATAACGCAACATCCAATAAAGTGAAAGTTGATATTACGGCTATGATCCTCCAAATCTCATTTTTTGCGTATATCGTCTACAAATCCGAAAAATTGCTAGCCTAAAAATTTTTGGCTAACATAACCCTATCCACATTTTGGTAATAAAATCCCAATAAATTTCAGCTGAATTTTATCCGATCAAGAATAGGAAGTTTAATACAATTTAATTTCTCTAATTCCCTCACGTCAATTATAATCCACAATTCATCTAATGATTCTAAAAAAAACTTGCACAAAATAACAAAATTGCAAAAGCTTGCAAGTGGGGTTATTTAAACAAGCAGCAAAACATCTTTCTGAAACTTGTCTAAATATATATACTTGACAAAACGCGCAAGTTGGTTTATTTAGTCAAGTCATGAAAGGTTCAATTGAAAAACAAGCCATGGCGGAAGTCCCCGGCATTCTCGCAAACTTTCTTGAGTTACCGGGAAGCGATGTGAATGTTGTTCCCCAACAGGGTAAAATCGGTCCGAACTTTTTGGTGAAAGCTTCCGGGTACCATTTCCTGGTGGAGTGTAAGAGCACAGCCGCAAGAGCGCCATTGCTTATGGCCTTGCGGCGGATCTTGGAAATCAAGGATTCCTTTAAAAAGGACGCCATTCCTTTGATCGTAGTGCCTTACATGGGTAAATCAGGGATGGATTTTTGCCAGGATCACGATTTGTCCTGGATTGATCTTTCGGGCAATGCTCACATCAAAGCTCCAAGACTCTTGATTCATGTCGAAGGCCGACAGAACAGATTTAAAAAGGTTGGCAGACCGGCCAATGTATTTGCACCAAAAAGTGCTCGAATTGTAAGACAACTGCTTATTGAGCCGGGAAAAGGTTACAATCAGCGGGAGCTTTCGCAAATAACGGGTCTGGATGAGGGTCATACCAGCAGAATTGTCCGCAGACTGGAAGAACTCAACCTGATCGATAGAGATGATCAAGGATCTTTGAGGCCGCCGGATCCGGATCAGCTTCTTGATGCCTGGCTTGAGACTTATGATTTTTCCAAGCATCAAATCATCAAAGGATACATTGCCGCTCGATCGGGCGAGGAACTCCTTAAACGGATGTCCCAGACCCTGGCTGAGCAACAAATCGATTACGCGGCAACTGGATTGGCCGGAGCCTGGCAGTACACCCATTTTGCTATGTTCCGCTTGGCTACCTTTTTTTTAGCCGATCCGCCCGGGAAAAATCTTTTCGATCTGCTTCATTTTCGGGAGGACGATCGCGGTGCCAACACCTGGCTGGTTGTTCCCAACGATAAAGGCGTTTTCCATGGATCATCAGCCCGCGATGATATTGTATGTGTTCACCCGGTACAGATATGCCTTGATCTCAAGGGGCATCCGGAAAGAGCGAAAGAAGCTGCTGCGATGGTTCGCCAGGAAAGCTTGAAATGGGGGCGGGATGCCTGAAAAACCTTCATTTGCCTCTGATTACAAAAGAGAAGATTTAGAGCTGACAAAGGAGGGGATCTACGCCATATCGAAAAAGATTTTGCCGCGGTCATAACGCCAGGCCTTCACTTGGCCTTTCAGGATAAAAAGAAGGTTTCTTTGAAAGGTCTCACAATGACTATCGAATAACCGTAATTGCTGATGATCGTGAAAGTAAAAACAAAGTCCTAAAATTTCTCTCGGATATTATTCATCGTCGAAAAGCCTGAGTTGCCGATCATCGGCATCTTTTTTCCTGGGATCACGGGCGGGCTTTTCCGCCTGGGCTTTTGCACGGCGCTGTGTTTTATGAACAGCTGGGTGCGATAGAGATGCAGGTTGCGTTTCGTTTTCATCCCGTTGATTGTCCAGATTATCGAGAATGGAGGCGGGAATCAACAGGCCGTCCTCGGTTTCATACAAACGGAACATGTCGACAATTTCCGCTGAACTGAAATCCGGGTCACCTAGAAATATTTTAGCAGTCTTTTGGATCAGTCCGGCCTTGTTGCCTATCGTGGCCTTTTTGGTTCCGAAACTAGCGCACAGTTCGTCAGGCGTGATATAAACCTCGCTATCCGGATCAAACAAAAAATTCAGCTGCGCAATGACATAAATAATAGCCGCGGCCCAGATTTCGATCCGCCCCCGCTGGATTGAGAGCTTGCGCATCCTGCCAATTTTATCGCATAGCTTAAGTGCCAGGTCGGTGTATTCCTGACCCAGCCTGGAACGGCCGAACGCTTCGATAAGGCGTTTGACCTCATCTACTCGATTCTCCTTTTTCCCGTCGCCGGCCTTTGCGACCTTTGCCGATGCGGGTTTATCGAGTCCCAACCGGCGGCGGGCTTCTGCAATGGCAGTCGCTCCCGCATCGCGCATCTGTTCATTTGCATCCATATGCCTCTTAGCATCCAACAGAAGGGCTTCAACGCTCTCCCGGCCGTCAGGATCCTTAACGGCCTGGCGGGGTGTTTTATGCCCCAGGGCAGGTATCTTAGCATCCACCCAGTTTTCCCAGTGAGCGAAAAGCGTTTTTTCGATTTGCTCCCGCACTTCGGGGATCTGCGACAGGTCATCCTGGCCCGGACCGGGTTCGGCCGTTTCGCCCTCCCGGTCCCGGATTGTTTCCAGCATGGCATCCGGCGACTGTATTTTGGTGGTTATGTAGCGGGCGTGTTTGCCAAACCGCGTTTCAATTTCCCTGCGAATGGTTTCCGCGCGACGGGCGGAATTAACCTCTACCTTGAGGCGGCGGTCGTCAATCGCGAGCTGCCCCAATAAAGTACTCTCCAGCGCTGCATTCTTGTTGTAACCTTTGCGGCTCCACGGAATTTCGATCCGGATTATCCGCCCGGATTCATCAAAATCGGCGGCGCCACGCAGTTCCGCCTCGCTGTTTATGACCGACAATGCTTTCAGACTTTCAAAGGCCAACTCGGGTGAATTGATCTCATAGTAAATAGTGTGAAAACTCAGCGGGTCACCGTCGGTGTTCTGCAGCTCAGGCGGCTGCATCAGGGAGTAAAATATATTGAAATACAGCTCGCGGATTTCGAGATCATAGTCGTACAGCGTGCGGGAGGTGATGGGATCGTCGGATTCCAGGAGCCATCGCCTGAACCGGATCAGCTCCGGCTTTAATTTCGGCGGTATCAGGACAGTTCCGCAGCCGATCAGCATGGCTATGGAATCGATTTGAGCCACACGCGCGAACAGGATATCTCCCCGGCGGGCATTTTCCGACCCTTTCTTTTCAATCACGCTGCTGACGGTGCCGCGCAGGACATCCCTCAGCCGGTATCCCTTGCCCGGACGGGTTTCCTGGATCTCATAAAAACTGTAGGGTTGACGTGCCGTTGCTTCGATGATTTGCGCCTCAAGGTGATTCAGCCGGTTTGCCTTATGGGCCGTGTATAATTCTGCAATCGTTGTATCTTCAGGTCCATCCAGCTGCGGCTCGTCCGGATTGGCCTCGTATTCCCAGTTAAATATAAACCAGGGATAAAAGAGAGGCTCGTGATCTGCCAGATCTTGGTCGGAGATGCCATCGTCCGGCCAGGCCAAAAATTCATCCAGAGCGACACCCAGGGCACTTTCTCCAAATTCCTTCAACCCGTAACGCATTAAACGATGCGCCAGCCGGTCATGCGCCTCTCCCAGCCGCCTGTACAACAGGTCAGAAGACACTTTTTCTTTGCCCAGGCAGCACTTTTTGTATTTTTTACCGCTGCCGCACGGGCATGGTTGATTGCGTCCGACTTTCATTGCCGACCTCAAATGAATTTCCCAGGAGTCATGTGCCAGCGTGATGCCAACACCTAAGAAAAATTCTTAATCAAGATCCATTATCAATTAAACCATATTGATTGGAAACAGGGAAACATCCTGTCGTGCGAATGTCAAGTATCTATTGCTTCGCCTGAAGGCATGTCAAAAGCCCTTTTTCATATCCGGATATGGGATCAATTATTTGGCTGATAATCTTCTTCCCCCTGGATGAAACTCGAACCCGGCACCGTGCTCCGGATTCCGTCCGTTGAACAAATCCTGAGACGGCTATTGGTATGTCCCTTCAATAATATTACTTGA
>CBDUUO010000349.1:0-4212 GCA_965370395.1 uncultured bacterium | reverse complement strand
GTGGTGCATGACATCACGGAACAAAAACAGGCTGAGGAAGAAAAGAAAAACCTGGAATATCAACTTCAGCAGGCCCAGAAGATGGAGGCCATCGGAACGCTGGCCGGCGGAATCGCACACGATTTTAATAATATACTTTCCGTCATTATCGGTTACACCGAGCTGATATTGATGAACGCAAACGTGGATGCGGAAGTCAGGCAAAATCTAAAAGAAGTTTTTAACGCCAGCAAACACGCCCGGGACATGGTCAAGCAAATTCTGGCTTTCAGCCGTCAGAACAAACAGGAACGCAAGCCCATTCAGGTGGCCCATATTGCCAAAGAGGCCATCAAGATGCTGCGGGCTTCTCTGCCGGCCACGATTTCAATTCAGCAGCACATTGAAAAAGATACCGGTGTCATTGAAGCGGATCCAACCCAGATCCACCAGGTGTTGATGAATCTTTGTACCAATGCTGCCCATGCGATCAATGAAAAAGACGGTGTTCTTAAAATCAGCCTGGGCAACGTCGAATTAGATCAAAAGGCTGCCGCCGACATCCCGAACCTCAAAGCGGGATCTTATCTGAAACTGAGCGTTAAAGACAGCGGGGAGGGTATTCATCCCGATGCCCAGCAGCAAATTTTTAACCCCTATTTTACAACAAAGGAAAAAGGTAAAGGCACCGGCCTGGGATTAGCGGTGGTCCAGGGAATTGTCAAATCCTACAATGGTGCGGTGACGGTTGAAAGCGAAGTGGCTAAAGGCTCCGAATTTCACGTGTATCTACCCACCATAAGACGAAAATTGACAGCGGAAGACGAAATTTCCACACCGCTGCCGATGGGATCTGAACGTATTCTGTTGATAGATGATGAGCAGCCGCTGGTGGAAATTGGAAAGCAAATGCTGGAACGCCTGGGGTATAGCGTTGCCACGCGAACGAGCAGCATCGAGGCCCTGGAGCTTTTCAAGGCAGACCCGGATCGATTCGACCTGGTGATTACCGATATTGTCATGCCCAACATGAGCGGTGATAAGCTGGCCAAAAAAATGATGGGCATCCGCACCGATATTGCGGTCGTTCTGTGCACCGGTTACAGCGAGAAATTTACCCGCCGGAATGCCTGCGAAATGGGCATTCAAACCTTCCTGATGAAACCGCTGGTGATGCGCGATCTGGCGAATACTGTCAGGCAGGCCCTGGCAGCCAACTAGTTTCTATCCGGCAAAAAATCCTTTTCCCAAATAGTCTGCCTCCGGCGAATTCCCGCAAGAAATAGAGCTTAGCCCTATGCCATTTAATGCGCCACTGATTAAGGTAAGCTGCGATTTTTAAGATATCTTCTCGTCTTAACTACAACTTGATCTTGTAGTGCCTGATCTTATTGAGCAATCCCTGGCAGGTTCAACCCACTAAAATAACCCCAATATTCCCGTCCCTTGCCGCCTTGGCGACCCTATTCAACCCAGGCTTTTTTTAATCTTCAACCGGTCCTTCTCCCCATTAACCATCGTTTAACCGCATGATCCAAATGAGTTGAGTTTCCAATTCGATAAAACCGGCCGCCTACACTGAAGAAAATTTTGGCATCTGAGCGTTTTAAGGGTATAATAATATATCCCCTCAAAAATTATAGAAAAAAGCCCTGCAATTCGATTTCCAAAAACAAGGATATGAAAAATGGCCTCCTTAATCAGCCGGGATGAAGTCAACCTTCCCGAATCCACGGAATTGAATAACCAGAGATATCTGGTCAATGTATGCATGATTGTCGGCCTGCCGGTTTTGGGCATCTTTATGATTTATGACCTCATTATCGGCCGCTACCTGGTCGGGATTGTTCTAATTCTAATGTTTTTCATCCTTCTTGGCCTTTTTGTGGCGATTAACAAGCTCGGTTACAAAACAAAAGAAAGTCAGATCTATCCCTATTTTTTAAACACCCTGGTTGTACTGTTTGGGTTCTTTATCGCTTACACCGTGGGCGTCGAGGGCAATTTAAGCCGGATGCCGTGGGCCTTTCTCTTTACGGTGCTGGTGTTTTTTGCCCTGGGGACGGCCCGGGCATTGCTCTGGGTATCGGTTTTATTTTGTGCGCTGCTCGTCCTCGAGCTCTATGTCAGCGGCAATGAAAGCCTGGTCGTATCAGAATTTAAACTGCGTTTTTATATCGCCTTTATGCTGGTTATCGTGGCCTCTTTTTTTTTCGAGCGCCTCAAGAAAAAATATCAATTAGCACTGATCGACAATCAGCGGACGCTCAAAGAATCCGAAAATCGGTACCGCGAAGCATTTGAACAGCTCAACGATGAAATGAACGAGCACCGCAGAACCGAAAAAAAACTTCGCAAGAGCGAGGAACGCTTTCGCGAGATGGCCGAACATATCAGTGAAGCCTTCTGGCTTTATGCTTGGGATAAACGAGAAGTGATCTATACCAGTCCGGCTTATGAGAGCATATGGGGTCGCCCCATCGGAGACCTTTATGCTCGAGATGACGAATGGGATGAAAGCGTCCACCCGGATGATCTGGAATATGCCCGCGCGTCATTTGAAAAAATTGCCCACACCGGCGGCGGTGAAGAACGAGAATATCGCATCGTGCGGCCGGATGGCTCGGTGCGCTGGGTATCGGACAGGGGGTTTGCCATCAGAAATGAAAATGGACAGGTGGTGCGTATCGCCGGGATTGCCAAGGACATCACCGAACGCAAGCAGGCGGAAGTCGCGCTGCGCGAAAGTGAAGAAAGATTCAGAGAGCTGGCTGAATTGATGCCGGAAACCATTTTTGAGGTCAATTTAGCAGGCCGACTGACGTTTGTAAATCGTAATGCCTATAACTATTTCGGCTATACGCAAACTGATCTCAAGCAGGGCTTAAGCAGCTTTGACATGATCATACCGGCGGATCGCGATCACGCGAAACAAAATGTTGCCCAAATATTAAGCGGTGAACGGACCGGCATTAATGAGTATACCGCCCTTCGAAAAGACGGCGGCACCTTCCCGGTAATCATTCATTCCGCCCCCATTTTTAAAGAAGGCAAACCCGTTGGTTTGCGAGGTTTTATCATCGATATTACCGACCGCAAAAAAGCAGAAGAAGAACGCCGCAAGCTGGAGGTCCAGTTCCAGCAGGCTCAGCGCTTTGAAGCCCTGGGCACCCTGGCCGGCGGGATCGCCCATGACTTTAACAACCTGCTGATGAATATCCAGGGAAATACGTCGCTCATGCTCTTTGAAATTGATAACACCCACCCTAATTTTGAGCCGCTGAAAAATATTGAAAAACAGGTCAAAAGCGGCGCCCAGCTCACGCGGCAGATGCTGGGATATGCCCGCAAAGGAAAATTCAATGTCAAGCCGGTTGATTTAAATCAGATCGTGGATGAAAGCGCAGAAACTTTCGGGCGAACGCGCAAGGAAATTACCATTGAGCGGGAATTTGAAGATGACCTGTTTTCGATAGAGGCCGATCAGGGCCAAATTGAACAGGTGCTGTTAAATCTCTACGTAAATGCCGCCGATGCGATGCCCGGCGGCGGTAAGCTTTTTCTAAAAACACAAAATGAAACCCATTTGAATATCAAAAGCGACCATTACAATCCAAAGCCGGGCAACTACGTTCAACTAACCATCACCGACACCGGCAGCGGTATGGACAAAGTGACCCTGGAACGGATTTTTGACCCCTTTTTTACGACAAAAGAAATGGGCCGGGGCACCGGGCTGGGATTGGCATCGGTTTACGGCATTGTTAAGAGCCATGACGGATATATTGATGTGGAATCTGAAAAAGGTCACGGAACGACTTTCACCATTTTTCTGCCCGCTGCCGAAAAAGGGGTCGAAGACAATGCTGAAGCAGACGCCAGACTAATTAAGGGAAGCGGCACCCTGCTGATTGTTGACGATGAGGAACTGGTGCTGGACGTGGGCGTCAACATGCTTGAAAAATTAGGATACACCGTTCTCAAAGCCCATAACGGCACCGAGGCCGTCGACATTTTTGAAGTCAACAAAGATAAAATCAAGATGGTCATTTTAGATATCATTATGCCGGATATGGGCGGCGGGGAGGTCTATGATAAAATCAAACCCATGAATCCGGGGGTGAAGGTCCTGCTTTCAAGCGGCTACAGTGTTGACGGGCAGGCAATTGAGCTGCTGGAACGCGGCTGTGACGGCTTTATGCAGAAACCCTTTACCATGGAGGAGTTGTCGGG
>CBDUUO010000348.1:0-4229 GCA_965370395.1 uncultured bacterium | reverse complement strand
GACACCATGATATTATTCCATCTCTGCCGTCACCCATTTCAGCCTTTCCTCATAGGCTTCAATGCCCGCCAGATACTCCAATTTTTTGAGTCTGTACTGACGTTCCAGCCGCATCAACCTTTTCGTTGTTTTGAAAAGATGATTTTCAATGTTGTTGGCTTCAGCTCGAATTCGAGAAGGGTCCCACATTTCTTTTAAAGATAACATAGATTGCAGCCTTTCAAAGTGAGAAATGTTTGATCGCTAATGAATTAAAATTTTACCTTCCAATTCATCCTCGTAAATCATCTTAAGTATACAGAAGTATCAGCAAAAATCGTGCACACTTTAGCTTTTAATCGAAAAAAAATTACCTGTTTGATTACAGGTACTTATAGATTTTTAATCACTATAACACCATAAAGCACTGTGAAAATTGATGTTGAAAATTGGGTAATTCATTTCACATCTCAGGTTCAGATGTCCCTCCTTCGAAAAAGCATAGTATGTGAGCATTTTGAGCCGACCCGATGAACTCCTTAATATTCATAAAAATAGATGTGAAAGCGCTAATGGGGCAACGCCGCCCTGGGCACTTAGTCTGCCGCAGGCGGATTGAGATGGGTTCTAACCAACCGCCGGACTAATCTGCTCCAGCCCCTCCGCCTTTTTTTCAAACTGCTTCCCGCAGGAAAGGCAGTCTAAATCTTCGGTCAGCCGTTCCCCGCATTCGCAGGCCCAGCCGATTTGCCTGGCCGGATTTCCAACGACAATGGCATAATCCGGAACGTTTTTATTAACGACCGCGCCGGCACCGATAAAGCTGTAGCGCCCGAGGGTCACACCGCAGATAATAGTCGAATTGGCGCCGATGGTCGCGCCCTTTTTGACCCGCGTGGGCCGCAGCTGGTCCATTTTTCGAATTTCGGCACGCGGATTATAAATATTGGTAAAAACCATCGAGGGACCGCAGAACACACCATCTTCGAGGGTCACGCCCTGGTAAACAGAAACGTTGTTTTGCAATTTACAGTTTTTCCCGATGATGACATCCGGTCCCACCATCACATTCTGCCCCAGGTTGCATTTCTCGCCCACTTTTGAACCTGAAAGAATGTGGGCAAAGTGCCATATTTTAGAGCCCAGGCCGACCGTGACGTTTTCATCGATAACAGCCGTGGGGTGCACAAAATATTCGGGTGCCGCGTAATTTGAGGCCGATGTCCCGCCAACCCTTGACCCCTCGGCGCCTATTTTTAAATTAATTTTTTTGCCGCACGCATTGAGCGAAGCCTGGCTGGCATTCAATATATTTAAAACCTTGAGTCCCTCCCAACCATCGGTGATGGGTTCTTGGCTGTCCGACATGCATTCCAGAAAATGCAAACATTCCTGACGCAACGGCTCTTCTTCAGGAATATCAACACTTTCAGGGTCGCCCTTGGTGGGCACGGGCATATGATTTTTCCACTGGATCTGGTGCGGGTATAACAGAAGCTTATCGTTCCAGGGCTGGGTGTCATCAAATACGGCCATTTTGCGATCCCCGACAACCACCAGCTTCTGCTCCTTAAACGGATGCAGCCATGAGACAAAAATATGTGCCCGCAGGCCGGACGGAAATTCAAGATGGGTGGTAGTGACATCTGCAATTTTTTGATGCAGGTAATTGCCTCCGGTGGTGATGACGCTTTCGGGGTCTTCTTGTGCCAGCGACAAAATCATTGAAATATCGTGGGGTGCAAACGACCACAGAATGTTTTCTTCACGCCTGATCTTACCCAGATTCAAACGGTGCGAATAGATATAATTGATCCTGCCCAGCTCCCCCGCTGAAGCCATTTCCTTTAACCGCATAAACACCGGGTGGTATTGCAGAAGGTGCCCGACCATCAGGATCTTATTTCTTTCCTTTGCCAGCGCTATGAGTTCCCGGCCCTCTTCATCATGAAGCGTCAGAGGTTTTTCAACGAAAACATTTTTATCCGCCAGCAGTGATTCCCGGGCAATGTTGAAATGCGTTTCCGCCGGCGAGGAGATCACAACTCCGGCGATGTCTTTTCTGGCGAGCACATCTGCAAGCGCGATGCAGGTTTCGACATCGGCATATTGGCTCCTGAAGTCGGCCAGGGCCGTTTCATTTTTATCACAGATGAGCTTTAAGGCGCCGAGGTTATGGTAATTTCGGATTAAATTTTTCCCCCAATATCCGCAGCCGATTATGGCAACCGGTGGTGATTTCTCTTTTTTGAGCTTAACCATATTTAACTCCTCATTTTATTCACTGCTCAATATTTTTGCGATTATCTCCTGATCAGAATTCGAAAGATAGGGATGCATGGGCAGGCTGAAAATACGGCTGGAAAAATCCTCGCTGATGGGAAAATCGCCCTCTTTGTATCCTAAGGACTTAAAAGCGGTTTGGAGGTGTAACGGCTTGGGGTAATAAATCGCCGTCGGGATGCCGGCTTCCTTGAGTGTGGACTGCAATTGGGTACGATGGGTTTCATCTTTAGCTAAAACGGAATACTGCGCCCAGGCGCTTTTCATCGCCTCTGGCACCATGGGTGCCTGTACCACGGCCTGTTGATTTAACAACCGGGTGTACTGCCGGGCAACCTGTTGCCGGAGCTCGATTTCTTCGGGAAAAATGTCGAATTTCGCCAGCAAAACGGCGGCCTGCAGGGTGTCCATTCGGCCGTTCATCCCAATGCGGACATTATCGTACTTATGCGTGCCTTTGCCGTGGACCCGCAGTGACTGAATTGTTTCATACAAGTTTTCATTATCGGTAAAACACATACCGCCGTCCCCGTAACAGCCTAAGGGTTTGGCCGGAAAAAAAGACGTGCAGCCGATCTCCGTCAGGTTGCAGGCCTTTTTGCCTTTATACTCGGCACCGAAGGACTGAGCCGCATCTTCCAGGACAAACAGGCCGTGCTGCCCGGCAATGGCGTTAAGGTTGTCATAATCAGCGGGCAGGCCGAAAAGATCCACGGCAATGATGCCTTTGGGAACTAACGCTATGTCTGATCGGGCAATCGGGGGATCGCTTGCCTCATTATCCAATATCGCCTGGATGGCCGGCTCCAGCTTTGAGGGATCCATATTAAACGTTTGCGGATCGATATCTACAAAAACCGGGGTGGCGCCCAGCAAACTGATCACCTCACCGGTGGCGATAAAGGTGAAGGGGGTCGTAAAAATGGCATCCCCGGGCCCGATTTCATAGGCCATCAGGGCAAGCAGCAGCGCGTCTGTTCCGGAGGCACACGAAATGGCACGCTTTACGCCCACATACTGGGCCAATTTTTCTTCCAGGCTCTGGATTTCAGGGCCCATGATATACTTGCCGTGATCCAGAACAGCAGCGATATTGGCTTCAATCCGTTCTCGAATGCGCTCCTGCTGAGCAGCCAGGTCGATGAATTGCATCCTGTAGCCTTCCTGTATTAGGGTAAAAATAATTTGACAATAGTCTCTATTTTAGCATGCTGTAAAATTTTTGCATTAAAAAAGGTGGGTTTGATCTTTTATACTACCTCAAGAAATTTATTAACGCAGATGCGAGCTTATTTTAAAATATGCGAGAGAGTGGATTTTTTTATGGGACGGTGTGTCGGAATAGTCAACTTCAATACTTCTTCTTGTAAACGTTTCTGGAGACGAATGTGGCTGCCCTTCTGACGAACAACAACCCATCCATCTCTTTGAAGGGTTTTAATAACCTTTTCATATCCCACGCTAGGTATTTTGGTCATACTGCAATCTCCATGATTTCAGTATCCGGAGACACGCTGAAATCGTCCTCAACTAGCTCCATGTAGAGCTCAATTGCTTCTTTGATATTGGCAAGGGCGTCTTCTTTGGTATCCCCTTCGCTGATACACCCCGGCAGGCTTGGAACGCAAACAGTATAGCCCCCTTCATCACTGGGCTCGACAACAACCTTAAGTTTCATATTTAATCCCTCCATATAAACTTGATAATCTCGTAAAAAGTCAGAAAAACAACCTTTTTACGAGTGTGTTTTGTATTTAGGGTTTAGTGTTTAGTTTGAAACTATTCATTGATACTAACACCCCATTGTACGTTTACACTAATCTTATAACTTCCTTCTGTCAAAATAAATTATTAAAGCAGAATTGTTTTTGTAAAATATGTAGGTCTGACCCCTACTATACTTTTTAAAAACACAATGTTTGCAAGGATCGCTGATTTTGGTTACTATCGAAACCAGATGCAATCAG
>CBDUUO010000347.1:0-4230 GCA_965370395.1 uncultured bacterium | reverse complement strand
TTCTTACGAAAAACCTAAAAATAAAATGACAGAATTCCTCCAATATTCAATCGTCAATATTCAATTTTCAATCTTACCTTTAATCTGTACGATCCGCGATAAATACATATCCGGTGCCCCAGATCGTCTTAATAAATTCAGGAGACCGGGGATCATCTTTAAGTTTTTGACGCAAGCGGCTCATGGTAATGTCCACCGAGCGATTGAAAGCATCACAGTCAATGCCCCGCAGCTCCTGCAAAATCTGATCACGATTCAGGACTTTGCCGGCATTTTCAGCCAGCAGGGCCAAAGCGGCAAACTCATTGGTTGTCAGGTCAACCGGGCTTTCATCCAGCAGGACAGTGCGTTTATCCAGATCGATGGTCAGCCGGTTAAACGAGAGGTTGCGCGTAGCGCTTAACGGCCGGGTGCGGCGTAGCACCGATTGAATCCGGGCCACCAGTTCCCGGGGTTCAAAGGGCTTTGCCAGGTAATCATCAGCTCCGAGCTCAAGCCCGACCACCTTATCAGTGACTTCCCCTCTGGCAGTTAACATAATGATCGGCACGTTGCTGGTCTGGCGAACCGTTTTGCAGACTTCAAAACCGTCCATTTCCGGCAGCATGATGTCCAGAATAACCAGGTCCGGCAATGCCTGCTTCAGCTTTTTTAAACCTTGCGTCGGATGGGTGGCCGTGACGACATTGAAACCAAAGTCTTTTAAAAAATCTTTGAGCAGCTGATTCAGCCTGGCATCATCATCGATAATCAGAATAGTAGGCGTCATGTGATTTCGGATTTTAGAATTTAGATTTTAGATCTGACCTGTAGAATGCCGCCGGAGGCGGCCCTCCTGCGGAGGATTCAACAGGGTGAAGATTTTTGGTTTCGGATTTTAAACCTACTAATAGCTAATTAAAGCCGTCTCAAAAATAGTAGATTACGCCTATTATTCGTGGCTGGAAGCCACTCCCACATCTCATTGTCAACAGTGGGAGCGGCATCTTGCCGCGATATGCGAGCATTTTGAATCGGTTTGATGAACACCTTAATATTCATACAAATAGATGTGAAATCCCGCCTATATTGGCGGGGCAACACAGCCATTGGGTGTTAGATGCATTTTTGAGATGGCTTTTATTCCCACCGATGTTGATGCTTCTCACGAAACCACTCCAGCTTTGCCACCAGTTTTTCTATCTGCTCCGGTGTCAGGGTGCGGTGAAACTCGGCCAGGCGGACCACTGCCAGATCCATAATCTCAGCCATCTGTTCTTGCTTCTGAGAAATGAGTTCTTTCATGCGTTGCTGATCAATTTCTTCTTTGCGCAGCTCGGCTATAAACTCATCATGCATGGCCTCTTTTTTAGCGTGCATTTCTATGGCCTTGGCCAGAAACTCTTCTTTGATCCCATCGAGTTGCGCTTTCTGCTGGACGTTCAAGTCAAGCGTCTCGGCAATGTAATCCACCATGAACTCTGCTTTGCCGTGCGCGGAATGGGAGCGGCACCCGCTAAAAACAAGAGCTGCTGAAATAAAAACACAAATTAATACGATGGTTGTACCTTTTTTTACCATGATTCCTCCTTTGTTGTAAAACAACGAATGAGAGTTTGAAAAGGAAATTAAATTATCGATGGTAAAAATATAATCAGGATGAAGGCAGAATGCTTTTCAGCGGTGTAACAGTTTGTAACAAATTGTAACTCAAGTTTGGCACCCGGCAGGTTCAAAGTGCTGAGGCGTACAAAAAATACATGCACCGTTTTATTATGCTTGACTGTGAGTCAAATAGTCCATATAATTGACTCAAAATTTGAGTTGATTAGGAGGATAAAATGACTCAAGCTCGGCGCTATATCTGGCAATTTCCAACCTGGCCGGAGTTTCGGTGGGACAGTACAGTATTGCTGAAACTTCTGGGTGACTGCCGCTTTCAGCAAGGTTCTCTTTTAGCCCAAATGCGTGAACTGGGTTTTGAAGTACAACAGCAGGCGCGTGCTGAGGTCCTGATCGAGGAGGCCTTGAAAACCTCTGAAATCGAAGGTGTGCGCCTCGATATGCGAGCCGTGCGTTCATCAGTAGCGCGACGATTGGGCCTGCCGTCAGCCGGTATGCCGGAGGTCAACAACTCGCTGGCCGACGGGGTTGTCGAAATTTTGCTGGACGCCACGCAAAATCATGGACGCAAGCTAACCGCTGGACGGCTTTTCGGTTGGCATGCTGCTTTGTTCCCGACCGGTTATTCCGGAATACACAAAATTCGGGTTGCTGCCTGGCGCGATGACCGCCAGGGGCCGATGCAAGTGGTCTCCGGTCCCATTGGACGGGAAAAAGTTCATTATCAGGCCCCGCCGGCCGACCGGTTGAAAGACGAAATGAAACGATTTTTTCGTTGGTGGCATAAAAGCCGCAACGAGATGGATGGTATTCTGCGAGCCAGTGTTGCACATCTGTGGTTTGTGGCTGTTCACCCCTTTGACGACGGCAACGGCAGGATCGCCCGAACGTTAACCGACATGGCCCTTGCCCAGGATGAGAATCTTGCGACCCGATGTTACAGCCTGTCCTCTCAGATAATGGCAGAAAGAGATGCTTATTACAAAATTCTCGAACGCACCAACAAACAAGACGGTGATATCACCGAATGGCTCAGATGGTTCCTGACATCCATGTCCCGGGCCGTTTTAAACTCCAACCGGCTGCTTTCAAGCGTGATGCAAAAGGCACGCTTCTGGAAACGCCATGCTCAAACCGATCTGAATAATCGGCAGCGCAAAGCGCTTAACCGGCTGCTTGATGCCGGCCCGGAAGGCTTTGAAGGCGGATTGAGCAATCGCAAGTACGCCGGCATGACCCATGTCAGCCGAGCCACGGCCCAGCGTGAACTGGCCGACCTGGTAAAAAAAGGCATTCTGCGGCAAAATCCGGCCGGCGGGCGCAGTGCCAGCTATGGCCTGGTCTGGGACGAAACCCACGGTGATTGAAAGGACAATAGAGGGTCAAAGCTTGAATTGTGAATATGGATTATTAAATTTTGCCGTTAGCTCTTGATTGTCCAGCATTTTTTCTTCCTTAGCATATCTTTGAACTTTCTCGCGGTAGTTCCTGTATCGATCTTCGCCTTCAAACTTCAACAGGATCAACTCGGTCAAAAGCCATATATGAGCTTTTCGACCGTACGCAGATGCTAAATAACTGCTCCAGCGTTAATCAGCAAGATGTTCGACAACTCCTGCCCTCAACGGATCGCGGTGAATGTAGCAGGAAAGCTGCAGCAAGTAAGCATCATTTCGAACGCATACAGCTACCTTTAAAAGCTCTGCAAACGTGGCTTCACTCAGGGTATCCTTGAGTTGATTTCGGGCCTTTTCCCACACGATGTGCACGGCACATGCATTGCTGCGATTGCAGGATTCCGACCTGAGTATGCAGTCATTTAAAAATATTTCGCCGAATTGAATTAAAAACCGCTAAACTTTCATAAAAAAGTGCCGATAAGCAAGCTGGAGACTTCTCGGATGCGCGTGCATCTTTTTTCGTCGGGCCCTCAATTTAAATTGGGGCAGTTACCGGGAAAAATAACGGCATTGGGGGAGGTTAACATTATTATGGTTCACTCAGCCCCTGCCCTTTAAAGGGCAGGGGCTGTGCCGAACTAGATAATCCGAAGGCTTTTTAGGGGGGATTCATGAAAGCCAAATTCATTAAACCCGCACTGCTCTTGACGGGTATCTTATTTTTTCTTTCCCTGTCTGCCTGCGCACCAAAATGCATCATTAACGGGCGCGTGGTGGATGCCGAAACGGAACATCCGATTAAAGGTGCCTCAGTTGCCGTTCGCTGGTACGAAGATCCGCCGGAAACCAATTCCGGAACAACCCAAACATCTAATTTTGCCCGGGATCTTTCCGATGAAGACGGCTATTTTACTATCCCGGATCATCCCGATAAAAATTTTGTGATGGGGGTGTATAAAGAAGGCTATATTTGCTGGAGCAACCGCAGCAGCTTTACCAACGGCAAAAAAGAAGCAACAATTGCCCGACAAAACATGCGTGTTGAAGAAGGCATGCAGGTTCACTTAGAGCCGTTGAAAGCGGGTCATTCACGCGATCAGCACGCCGGCTTTACGGTGCTGGTTGCAGAAGACGTCACCGAGTCCAAGAAAAGCCCTTTCTACAAAGCCATTAAGCCGCTCTTTAAGCGCTGGCGCGATAATCTGCGCGAACAGTTTCGAAAAACGTT
>CBDUUO010000346.1:0-4235 GCA_965370395.1 uncultured bacterium | reverse complement strand
ACTGATATCATAGTGGTATCTTAGTTTTCTCTTAAATCAAAATCAGAAAGATCGTATACAAGATCTTGTATGCGGCTTTTTGTTTATATGATGAATCCTCATCGCCCGGCGCAGATGATTACCTGATCGATGCCGATTATCCGATCGAAAGCTACCTATAAAAAAAATCCAGCCCCAGGCAAACCGGTGAGCTATGCAAAAATCGGCCTGAAATTTCAACCCCGGCGCAAAAATATTAATCTTGACAAAAAAACCCGCTTCATCTATCCGGAAGGTTATTGTTTGTGACAATGAGTGCTTCAATATGTTGTGCTGAAGCTGAAGCCTATACACAATTCACCATTTTCGATTGATTCGCACTGAAAAAGCAATGCCTTATCTCTCGGCGAAGCAATACTTCCTATGAAAAAATTATCGCACGCACCGGACGGCTTCTGACTGCGGCCATAAAACCAGACAATGATTAGAAGCGGTTTCAACCCCTCCAATTTTAAATTCGACTGATTTCAGATTTTTTGGAATTTGAGAATCCCCCAAGGCTGGCTATGTTAGGATTTCAAAAACTAAATGGAGGAACCGGATGAGCACAAAAATTAAATCTGTAAATCAGATCTATTTCACAAAAGACCATGAGATGGTCCGGCGTGCGGTAAGAGACTTTGTCAATAAAGAGGTTAATCCTAACATGGATGAATGGGAAGAAAATAGGATTGCTCCGCTTCATAATTTGTTTAAAAAAATGGGTGAACTCGGGTTTCTCGGTATCCGTTATGACCCCGAATACGGCGGCCAAGGTCTGGATTACTGGTACGATTTGGTTTTTTTGGAGGAGCTTGGACACGTTCATGGTCTGGGAATACCCTTGGCCATTTCAGTACAGACCCATATGGCTACCCCCGCCATTGCGGATTACGGCAGTGAATATCTTAAAGAGATCTATTTAAGAGCTGCTATCGCTGGGGATATGGTGTCTTCAATCGCTGTTACCGAACCGGGTGCCGGTTCAGATGTTGCCGCGCTCCAGACGACGGCAAAAAAAGATGGCGGCTCCTATATTATTAACGGCTCCAAAACATATATCACCAACGGTACTCAGGCAGATTTTTTGACCCTGCTGGCAAGAACAAGTGATGATCCCGGCTACCACTCTTTCAGTCTTTTTGTTGTTCCAACCGATCTTCCCGGATTCCATGTCGGTCGAAAACTGGATAAACTCGGGGTTTGGTGCAGCGACACGGCTGAACTTTTTTTTGACAACCTCAGCATACCGGTTGAAAACCTGATCGGTCAGGAAGGCGAAGGCTTTGTTTATCAAATGCAGCAGTTTCAACATGAGCGTTTTTCAGGCCTTCCGGGTGCCTATATCGCTTCAATGGATATGATCAACATGACCGTTGAGCACCTGAAAAATAGAATTGTTTTTGGAGAGCCATTGATTAGCAAACAGGTGTTAAGGCATCGTCTGGCGGATTGGTTGACGGAAATCGAATGTTTAAAACAGCTCACCTATCATATTGTGCGCATGAAGATGGAAGGGTTGGATGTTACCCGCGAGGTGTCGATGGGAAAGCTGTTTGCAGCCCAATTAATGCGCAAGGTATCGGATGGCTGTTTGCAGATGTTTGGCGGCTTGGGCTTTATGAACGAGACGTTGATTTCAAGGTATTATCGGGATGCTCGTCTTTTATCGATCGGAGGGGGAGCTGATGAAGTTATGAGAGAGATTATTGCTAAAGTTGAAGGCTTTTAACGAGGAAAAATACTGAAAAGTAAATACATGAATATTAAAAATCCACGATATTGATATTACCCTTTTGCCCTATAATCTTTCCTCTGGCGCCAATCCACTCTTTTTGCATCATTGCATGCAAAAGGTCTTTATTACCTTCCGGTGTATGCGCTAAAGCACGTTTGCCGGACTGAGTCCGGCCAATCAGAATGCCGGTTTCCGGCTCCCCCTGGCGGTCAAACCATACGGTATAGCTGTCAACTAAAAAGCTTCCGGAAGGCGATTGATCAGTTTCCAAAGTTTTAGGAAGTGACAGTTGCTGTTGAAATGAATCTGACGGCATACGATCCCACCTTTTTTGGGGTTTCCGGCAGCTGTAAATTCCTGCGGAATGTTTTGTACAATACCAGCCGTTGGAGGTGATCAAACCAAATTTTTCCGGTTCAATTCGACAACGATTAACCGCTTCGGCGATTGAATGCATGACATAGTTACTTCCGGGACCCCCAAAGTAAGGTAACCCTCCAGTGAGGGTCATGGGTCTGGGGTCAGTATGTTCAATTCCTAAAACATGACGATATAAACGGGGCATGCAAGGGAAACAACTATAGAAATCAAAAAAGCTGATATCTTCCAGTGATCGTCCGGCCTGCTGAAAAGCATCCTGCACGCAGGCTTTTATGGCAGGAGAATCTGCTAAATCTTCACGTTCGCTAATAAACCATATGTCATGTGCATCCTGCCCGCCATGAAGGTAAACCCATTTTTTTTCAGGAACTCCGAGTTTTCTGGCCACCTGTGGTGTAGTCATAATAAGTGCTGCTGCCTGGTCGACATATAGATTGGCATTTAGTAATTTGGTGTAGGGAAAGGAAATCATCCTGTTTTGGGGTGATGGGGTGATGACTTGTGTAGCTGTAAATGTATTTCTCGACCAGGCATAAGGGTTTTTGGCTGCCACAGCACTGAATGTTTCACCAAATTTACCCAGATTTTGACGTTGTTGTTCTATTGTCAGCCCTTCTTTAGCCCGCAGCGCATTTTCAATTAGAGGATAAACGCGAACCGGCATATCCATGAAATGATCCAATTCGAAATCATTGTTGCCGAATCGTTGTTTTCCGATAACGACGCCATCGGAGTCGTCCCCTATGGGGGCAATATCTTCAAAATTGTCGCGAAAACCTGCCGGTGGTTTGCCGGCCACCATGGCACGTTTAATGGAATGCATAACTTCACAACCGGCAACAATAGTTATTTCACTTTTCCCGGACGCAAGATTATCCGCTACCCGGTTGACCAGCCATTGGGGTGTATCGCCCCCTATGGTTGTGTATTCTTTTACAGCAGGGTTGATATCAAGCAGATCGGCCAGGGCCCGAGGAGCTTTGCGGTAGTTCCAGGTGAATATATTAACCACGTGCAAAGCGTCAGCGGCATGTATCAGATCTTTGCACTCTGCGTTATCAACTGCCCGCTTTACAGCCAATTTCATCGCTTGCAGCGGATGTAAAAAATCCCCGGTGTTTTTGGACTTATGCGTCATCTGCCCCACTCCGACGATAATCGGTTCCCTGTTATTCATTGCAGCCGTCCTCTTGAGTGATTTTTGTATTCGTATTTTTCCCTTTTCACGTATGGCTGACCGCATTCTACAACATGCTCCTTCGGCCGGTGGCAGCCGCAAAGGTGAAGGCTCAATTCTGGGGGCCATTGGCGGATTGATCGACGGAGACAACCGCTGAAACGGTCATTTTATAGATCACCTATAGGTATATTCCATAAAACTCAAGCTGCAGATCGTCCTGCTTCATACTCTGAAGCCATTACTGAAAAAAAAAAGCGAAATTATTTCTTGCGCTATGCAAGCTCCATATGTCGGTCTATATGAATGGCTATGCAGACATCCCCCTGATTTCCGGTTTAGCAGTTGTAATACTCTCTTTTCCAGATTTGAACCGCGACCTCCAACATATCAGCAATATTGACGTTTTCAAAATTCTGAGATATCCATAAATCAGTAGTTCCGTGATATTTGGTTTTTTGGCAAGAAATCAGCACCTTTTGCCGCTCATGTTTTTCCGAAATATGCAGTTGTTTTTTTATTGACTTTATCGCAATCATTTTTTATTGATTTACCCATTGGCCTTGGCAACATACATTCGCTATTGCCCAACTGTACACCGAAACCTTATACTACATTCGTATTACACTGCCAAGAAATCTGCACCGATTTTTCATTTCTCGTTTCATAATACAGGCCAAAAATTTGTAATCCCATATCTATTTTTGAAAATAATCCATTGCTAAAAACAACCATTTAAATCTTTTAAAGCAGCTATGAGTAAGAAAATTCTGAAGTTGCCAGTATAAAGCCTCCAGAGGGGATAGTTTATAATTCTTTTGGAGGCTTTATTAATATGTACCATTTTGTACTTTCAAGGTACATCCCATCGCTACAGAGACCCAAGTGAACGAGATGATAAAAGCTTTATCAGGGTAATCG
>CBDUUO010000345.1:0-4258 GCA_965370395.1 uncultured bacterium | reverse complement strand
ACATAATAACTAATATACAAAATTTTCATCTCATAAAAAGTGTAGGTTACGTGCCTTCATCGAAAATAGCGCCCAACCCCTGATTTATTATATATTCCATCCACCAACCATAAAAATTTCAGATTGGATTTTGAATCTTAGCCGAAAATAAAAACCGACATCTAATGATCGAGTTTGATGCCGGTTTTAAAATATCGTGTGCCGCCCAGTGATAGGTCCGCGGGTGCGGCTTATAAAGGCCACATCAAAGGAGTATCCCTCCTTTTTCAAAACCTTCCCGGCCTGCTTTGCTCGGGATGGTGATATCTTCCAGCATCCTCTTTCTTTATAAAATGAAGTCGGTCGCCAGGAATTTGCTTTTGTGATCCCGAACAATGTGGGTGATGATCTGCTTGTTCAAATCCGTTTGCTTGGCGGCAACCAGTGTTCGAATGGAAAAAACCCGCAAGGCATCGGATACGGAAAGGGTTCCTTCAGCGGAATCCTTTCGCCCCGTGAAGGGAAACGTATCCGGGCCCCGCTGGCACTGGCTGTTGATATTGACCCGGCAGACCTGGTTTACCAGCGGGTCTATCAATCGTGCGATCTGGTCCGGATCGCTTCCGAAAATGCTGACTTGCTGGCCGTAGCTCGAATTGATCATATACTCGATGGGCTCGCCGATCTCGTCGAAGGGCAGGACGGGAACCACCGGCCCGAACTGCTCTTCATGATACACTCTCATTTTATGGTGGACCGGATACAGGACGGCCGGAAAAAAGAAGCTGCCGGAAATTGTTGCCCCGGCGGCATTGACAACCCGGGCACCTTGTGCCACAGCGTCCAACACCAGTTCCCGCAGGTAATTCGTCTTGCCTTTCTCCGCGACCGGGGTTACGAAAACCCCTTCCTGCCATGGCATCCCAAAGGACAGGGCGTTAACGGCCGCGGCAAATCTGTCGAGAAACGCGTCCGCGATGCCGGCTTCCACAAAGAGGATCTTGAGCGCCGTGCAACGCTGCCCGTTAAAAGAAAGGCAGCCGAGAACGCATTCCCGGACGGCCAGATCAAGATCGGCGCCTTTCAGCACAATGGCGGGATTCTTGGCCTCCAACCCCAGCACACAGCGAAGCCGATTGGGGCTGGGGTGCAGTTTTTTTAAAGCGTTCGCCGTTTTACTCGTGCCGATCAGCCCCAGCACGTTGACCTTGCCGGATGCCATGAGCGGGGGAATCACTTTTCTCCCCTCACCATAGATGACGTTAATGACGCCTTTCGGAAAAACATCGCAAAAGGCCGCCAGAAGCGGTGCGTAAAGAAGCGCGCCGTGCTTGGGCGGCTTTAAGATCACGGTGTTTCCCATGACAAGCGCCGGTATCAGGGTAGTGAATGTCTCGTTGAGCGGATAATTGAACGGTCCCATACAGAGCACAACGCCCATGGGGGCGCGCCGAATCTGACCAATGATTCCTTCCTCGATGGTGAACCGGGAAGAAATTCGATCCAGGTCTTTAAGCGCGGTGAGGGTATCGTTGATGTATTTAATCGTCCGGTCGAATTCCTTTTCCGAATCCTGAAGCGATTTTCCTACCTCCCACATCAGAAATCGCACGACCCGGTCCTTGGCTTCGATCATTCGAAAGACAAACCGCTCCATGTGATCAATTCGCTCGGCCACGGACAGGGTGGGCCACAGTCCTCGCCCATGATCATAGGCGGCAACCGCCGCATCAAGGGCCTGGAACGCCTCCGCTTCCGTCAACAAGGGATATTCACCTATGAAAAAAGGCTTCGGACCGGTGTCGCCCACCACCCAAACGGGCGAGAGCACCTCCTGGCGTGAACCTTCCCAGACCCGAATCTCGCCGTTCACGAGATAGCCGGTCTGAATGCAGGGAATACCGTTTAAAAGGGATTCCGGTATATCGGTGGCCCGCGGAAATACGTTTTGGGTTTTTTCAATTAACACCATGGTCTGTTCCCTCCGAAATGAATAGCCAACTCATTGTCTCCGGAGTTGGGGTCTCTTTTTATTTCAAACCTCAACTTTTTTCCGAGCGCGAGCATGTTCTTGTACCCATGTAACACGATGCCGTTTAGCCTATAAGGCATGCAGTCGTTTCATTTTTTCCTCAGCCTCAGACCACGGTGCGAGTCAATTTTTCAAAGTCCACTCCCTGGTGCTGAACAATTCCCCGCATAAGGCGCCCTAAAATATCTGCTCCTGTGATGATGCGTCTCTGGCTGCCCCAAAAAATAATGATGTCCTGGTCGATCACGTCATCACCGGCGTGTTCGGGCTGAACTTTAAGTTTTGGGATGATCTCGCCTAACGTCACATGACCATCTCTTATAATGATTGGACGATGGCAGTACGACAACGGATTAAAGTGTTGGCCTCCGAATAAAGCTGCCCTTTTCGGTCATCGACCGATTCGGCCGACCGACCTTTCCGGGAGACCCACACATCTTTTTTTAGGGATATAACGATCTTCCAGGCTAGTTTTTCCCGCCTCACTTCGGCATAGCCACCAATTGATCAGCAACCGCGTCCATGTCGCGACCTCTGATTTCTACGTCCGGACCCAGCGGATACAGGGTTTTGCCAGGACGTTCGAGAAACGCGGCCCGCATTCCGGCAATGGTGGCTCCAGCGACATCCCAGCCGTGGGCGGCGATAATCATGCAATTGCCGATGGGCACACCCACTTCGTGTGCCGCCCAGTGATAGGTGCGCGGGTGCGGCTTGTAGACGTTGAGCCCCTCAGTGGTCAGCCTGCCATCAAAATACTGCTCAATCCCGGCGTGCTTTACCTGGGACTCGATGACCGGTGCTGCCGAATTGGTGAGCGTATACATACGAAATCCGGCTTCTTTTATTTTCTTGAGACCGGGCGGCACATCCGGGTGGGCGGGGATGGTCTTCATCGCATCCATGGCTTTTCCGGCCTTCGTCTTGTCAAGCTTGATGCCATGCCCTTCAGCAACCATCTGCATGCAGGCTGCGCCGATAGTGCCAAAATCGTGGTAATTGGAGGTCACAGTATCGACCAGCGAGTACAGCAGCATGGTGGAAAACCACAACGACATAAGGTCTTCGCGCCCGTCGAAGGCTTTTGTCACCTGCGGTTTCATCCCGCTTAAATCCAGCATGCTCTCGTTGCTGTCAAAAAACAGCACCTCAGGTCGATGAGGCCGATTATCTTGGCCTTCTCTCGCGAAGGCTACACTGTTCATAGTCGTAACTGCAGCGACTCCTAATAGACCCTTGTTAATAAATTCGCGTCTGGTCGGCATGAAGAGCACCCAGTAAGGGCCGAAGACCCCTTGTCACACCCTCATGCTTTTCTGTAGCAAACGCCGTTACAGCTAACTTGTGGTTGCACGCTTCAATTGTCAAGCCTGATTCATAAAAATAGGTTTGCCGTGACATCTTGTATCTACCTTTTTATTGCCGAGCCGGTGATAGATTGGAAGGCTATCAATTTAGTGAAAGGTTGTGATAAAAAAGCCTCAATTAAAAATTAAGGAGGAGATGGTCAACAAATAGTTTTCGAGGAGTCTAATTACATAATCCATCAGCAAATAGAACAAATCTTGGATTGTTAAAAAGTGTGACATGCGTGCCTGAATCGAATTTTTAGAGGTGCACGAAAAATTTGGGATTAGCGAAAGGAAGGTGAATTTTTACAAAAGGTTAGATTAATAGCCGCTATCTCTACTTTCGCTAATTTAGAGATTGCGTTACGAAATCCAGAAAGAAATCGAATCGCTTCAGGTGAATATGGATAACCGATATCCACAATCCAATGTTGAAATTTCAATCTACAAAATATTATGTATATCAAAACGCAACACCTTTTTTGAGTTTGTCGACGATTTTCGGCACTCCATATTTTTTAGCCATTCAAAGCACACTCAACAATTACATCCATCCTATTCTTGACTCAAAATCATCTATTGGGCATACTCAATTGCTAAAAAACCATACATTCCCATCATATAGCAACTAATCATATTATTAATTATTTTCATTAACACGTTATGGTATCAAGAATGTGAATATGGGCCAGAGGCAGCCTTTCTTTGCCGTAAGTGTGGGAAAAATCCGATTGAGATTTCAAAACGAGGAAAGCCATTTGAGGGAAATACTAAATATTTTGGTTGGTGCCAAAGTTGCAGAAAACATCAAAAAATGTCCGTAAATACGGACGCGAAAGAATTATTGAGCACAAAGACGGTCCGGGTGTATTGTAGAATTTCCAGGGACACTCCAATC
>CBDUUO010000344.1:0-4258 GCA_965370395.1 uncultured bacterium | reverse complement strand
GGTTCGGTTTAAGCCAACCAATTCAACCAATGAGACAAATAAAACTAATTTAACACCCTTGTATCTCTGAACCTTGAACCCCTGAACCCAGGAATGATGACACCATCCGAAGAAAAGCAGATATTGACCCTCAATGAACGGTTATCAAAAGAAATCCAGATCGAGCTCATACAGACCGATCATGAGAAAAGCCCTGCAATTAGACAATTTTGCGACGAACTTATTCAACGGGTACCTAAAATTCGGGTCAAAAATGAAGAAGGAGATCCAGGCGCGGTTCCGGCTATACAGATTCATAACGGGTTACGGTACCAGGCGGTTCCTTCGGGCACTGAGGTTGGGCTCTTTATTGAAGCCCTTCAATTGAAAGATTCGGGGACAGCTCAGATTGAGAGTGCAACAGAGACCCGGCTGGCAAAAATAGATTTGCTGTATATGCTCGGGGAAATGGGCCGACGTCAAAGTATAGCGCTTCTGCAAAGCGTACTTGCTGATAAATACAGTGCCGAGGTGAAAGAAGCCGCCCGGGAGGCCCTGGATAAAGTAAAATCAAGGATTGTCAAAAAAATTGGGATCGGCGGGGTGCTTTAGATAGGTTTAATCGGCTTTCTTTTTTGAAGTCCGTTCGGGCTTATCTTCAGACGATTCGTCTTTCCGGGCTGCTGCGGACTTCTCTTTAGCCGATGTTTTTGCCTGGGTCTCGGCTTTCTGCGTTTCAGCTTTTTTCGCTTTTTTCTTGGAGGTCTCTTTCGGCTCGGATGTTTCGTCTTTTTTCTTTTCCGCAGCTTTCTTTTTCGCTGCCGGCTTTTTCTCTTTTTTGTCTTGCGCTTTCTTTTCTTCTTTGGCTTCAGCGTCAGCTATCTTTTGGGTGTCGGCTTTTGTTTTCGCAGCTGCCGGTTTAGCGGCTTTCTTTTTGGTTTTTTTCTTACCAGCGGCCTCGGGAACAATCAGTTCAATCAAAGACATCGGCGCCGCATCACCGGCCCGTCGGCCCAACTTGACAATGCGGGTGTACCCACCGGCAGAATTACCAAATTTTTCGCCGGCTTCATTAAACAGTTTATGAACCACAGCTTTTTCCCTGATAATCGCAAGGGCTTGCCGTCTGGCGTGCAGGTCGCCCCTTTTGGCCAGCGTGATGAGATGCTCTGCCAAGCGCCGCAACTCTTTGGCTTTGACGCCCGTGGTCCGAATACGCTCATGTTTAAACAACGATGTGACCATATTGCGGAACATCGCTAGGCGATGACTCGTGGTTCGATTTAGCTTCAAGCTGGCTTTTCGATGTCTCATATGGCCGGTCACTCTCCTTCTTCATTGTCTTCTTCGGGGGGTACAAAGCCTTCCAGTTTCAACCCGAGCGACAAATCCATTTCGGACAACACTTCTTTAATTTCGTTTAAGGACTTGCGACCGAAGTTCTTTGTTTTGAGCATCTCCCCTTCAGTTTTGCTGACCAGTTGCCAAATCTGGTTGATGTCAGCATTCTTCAGACAGTTGGCGCTGCGAACCGATAATTCAAGCTCTTCAACGCTGCGATACAGATTTTCATTAAACTTTGGTTTGGTCTTATCTTTGGACTTTTCCGCAGGCACCGGTTCCAGTTCTTCGTCAAAGTTGATGAAAATAGTCATCTGCTCTTTTAAAATCTTTGCGGCAAAAGCCACGGCATTTTCGGGAAGAATACTTCCGTCGGTCCAGACTTCCATCGTGAGTTTATCATAATCTGTTCGTTGGCCGACACGCGCATTGCCTACCACGTAATTGACGCGTTTGATGGGTGAGAAGACCGCATCAATCGGTATCGTACCGACAGGGGCGTCTTCATCTTTATTTGCTTCGGCAAGAGAGTATCCTTTCCCTTGTTTTACGGTCATGGTCATGTTTAACTTGCCCTTGCCTGAAAGGGTCGCAATGTGGTGTTTGGGATTAAGCACTTCACATTTTCCGTCATCACTCAGGATATCGCCGGCGGTGACTTCTGTGTCTCCCGAAGCTTCAATTCGCACGGTCTTGGGTTCTGCGTCGGCAATCCGAAAACGCGCTTCTTTGAGATTTAGAATAATCTCGGATACGTCTTCCAGCACTCCGGGAATAACACTGAATTCATGCATGACGCCCTCAAACTTTACCGTTGTTATGGCAGCGCCGTATAACGATGACAG
The DNA here is from genome assembly GCA_965370395.1 of uncultured bacterium. Classification (GTDB taxonomy): domain Bacteria; phylum Desulfobacterota; class Desulfobacteria; order Desulfobacterales; family JAHEIW01; genus JAHEIW01. The sequence continues at coordinate 2,093 of CBDUUO010000344.1, read as the reverse complement.
CACGATCCTCCTCAAGGAGTTGCCGATCGTAATCCCGAAACCCCTTTCCAGGGGTTCACACACAAACTTGCCATAGGATGGATTGCTGCTAACCTGAACTTTTTCTGGTTTAATCATTTGTTGCCAGTTAACATACATCAGTTCATCAGATGACATTTTTTTTCTCCAAATTGAAAAGGTTTTTGGATGATCGATTTAATAGCCGCAACCGCAGCCCACAATCTTCACTCTACAGCACCCGCTATTTTGAATAGAGCTCGACAATCAGCTGCTCTTGCATCGGCATCGTAAGGTCTTCGCGTACTGGAAATCCGTTCACGACACCTTTGTTCTTATCTTTTTCAAGCTCCAGCCACTGCGGAATTCCTCTGCGGACGACTGCCTCTATGGCGTCAGTGATGGCAGCAACTTTTTTGCTCTTTTCTTTTACTTCAATCAAATCGCCTTCTTTGACCAAAAAAGACGGAATGTTGACTTTTTTGCTATTGACCCAAAAATGATTGTGCAGGACAAACTGGCGCCCCTGAGCGCGAGAATTCGCAAAGCCGAGGCGATAAACAACGTTATCGAGACGCCGTTCCAGTAACACCAGCAGGTTGGTTCCGGTGACACCTCTCTGGCGTTCAGCTCTTTCAAAGAACAGGTGAAATTGTTTTTCAGAAAGTCCATACATTCTTTTGACTTTCTGTTTTTCCCGCAACTGGATCCCGTAGTCAGAAATTTTCCTGCCGCGGCGTTCACCATGCTGTCCGGGCGGATACGAACGCCGGTCAAAGGCGCATTTATCCGAATAGCAGCGGTCTCCCTTAAGATACAATTTTAAGTTTTCGCGCCGGCACTGCCGACAAACCGAATCTTTATATCTTGCCAAAAGATCCTCCTCTTTTGTTTTAGTCAAATAGTTAAAAAGAGTATTTTCCGATAAACGATTTGACTATTTACAAATCAACCAATTAACCAAATCATACTCTTCTTCTTTTGGGTGGTCGACATCCATTATGGGGAATGGGTGTCACGTCTTTAATCATTACGACATTGAATCCGGTGGCTTGCAGCGCGCGTAATGCGGATTCTCTTCCGGGACCGGGCCCCTTTACATAAACCTCTACGGTTCTCATCCCGTGTTCCATTGCCTTTCTGGCTGCGTCCTCAGCGGCCAGCTGGGCTGAAAACGGCGTACTTTTACGAGAACCCTTAAACCCCTGAACCCCGGCACTGGACCAGGAAACGACATTTCCCCCTGAATCGGTTATGGTCACAATCGTATTATTAAATGTCGATTGAATATGAACAACGCCATTAGAAATATTTTTCTTTACCTTTTTCTTCGTACGAATTTTTTTGGCCATTGGTTTTGCCTCATATAATTGAAATTTGCTATTGCCGATTGACTAGTTTACTTTTTCTGTTTGGCGGCGCCTTTCTTTTTGACGGCGGCCCGTTTGGGTCCCTTCCGAGTGCGGGCATTGGTGCTCGTTCGCTGGCCGCGCACCGGCAGCGATTTGCGATGACGGAGTCCGCGATAAGAACCAAGATCCATCAAGCGCTTGATATTCATCGAGATTTCGGTGCGCAGTTCACCCTCCACTTTATGTGCATCGTCGATTACCTTGCGGATATTGCTGATCTGATCATCCGTCAATTGATCGGTCTTCAAATCTAAATCGATATTCAGTTTCTGCAAAATCCGCCTGGAGGAGGTTCTGCCGATTCCATAAATATAGGTCAGCCCGATTTCGATTCGCTTATTCCTGGGTAGATCAACCCCTGAAATCCTTGCCAATGTCTATCCTCCTTTATCCCTGCCGCTGTTTATGCCGTTTATTTTCGCAGATCACCCGCACGACTCTTTTGCGTCGAATGATTTTACATTTGGGGCAAATTTTCTTTACAGATGCTCGTACTTTCATAAATTATGCTCCTAAAATCAGGTACTGGGTATTTGGTATCCTTATTGGGTATTGGATACTTGGTATCGGGTATTGGTAATTTAATAAAATCTGATTGTAAATTTGGACTTCCAATTGCCAATACCTAACCCGGACAAGCCGGAATTGAAAATTGAAGATTGACGGTTTCGTAAAAAGTCTAAT
>CBDUUO010000343.1:0-4262 GCA_965370395.1 uncultured bacterium | reverse complement strand
GTGTTGTTTAAAGAACTCAACTGAACTAAAATATACCACACGACTTTTGTAACATATTTGTGGGACACAACACTTGTGTGGCGTTCCAAATCAAATTCTTTTGTAACCTTCCGTTTGTCAAATGTCCCTTAAATCCGTTTAACATTTTGAGTGATGCAGCTCCCGGTTTAAATGAATCAATTTGGCTTATAAAATTTTTGTAAGGAATGCGCGATATTATGCACTAATGAAGGATACAATTTTTCACGGGTTTGTTTTATTCTGTGTTACCGGATGGGAGGATGCAATGGCCAAAGATAAAAAAGGGATAAAAAAGGATATTCTGGATATGTTTCGATCCTTAGAAAATGAAAACCGGGATATTTTGCCGCCTGAATTACTGGAATCAGACTATTTTAAACATCTAAACTGGGATGAAAAGCAATTATATCAGAACGCCGTTAAGGAGCTGATATCAAACGGGATCGTTGAAAACATCAAAGGATCAGCCCTGAATCTTAAGCTAACGGATAAAGGGGCTGATTTACTATTTTTAAATTAGAAAAAAGAAAAGGCGATTTAGGATCTCTCCTAAATCGCCTGGGTCTATTTGTCCGTCAAGCTTTGTTAAAAGGCTAAGTCAAATCATTAAACAGCGAATCTTTCAGCATTTTGTCGGCTATTTTTTCTTCATCTATTTCATAGGTTCCGTTTTCAATCTGTTCTTTTAGCTGGGCGACTTTGTCCTCCCGGACATCCGGTATCGCTTCCAATTGCTTTTGTGCTTCCTGTATTTTTTTAGCCGTATCTGAAAGCACAACCGTATCTGCCTTGGTTTGCTGCTTTTCCGGTTGCTCAGATGTAGCGTCAACTTTATCTTTATCCTGAACCTGATTCACATAGGCTTCAATATTAACGGAGTCTTTAGGGGTAATTTCCATTTTTCGGTGATCTCCTCTAAATCTTCCTGTTTCACAATCGTTATGATCGCTTAACAGTCATTATTTACAATAATTCTAATCCACTGGCTTCTGCGTGTCAAATTAATTACGATTTAACTATATTATCGGTAAAAACTTTACATACTTTAGTCTTTTTTTGCGAATTTACCCATTATGTTGCATTTCGGGAATATTCTCAACATATTAATAAAACTATAAATGATGATAAAAATGCCGATCCTCTTTGAAAAAAGCCAAAATCTTTCAAAAAGCCATTTCTCAAGCTTATGATCTATTATGCCATTATCATGCCAAACAGAAAGCTTTCTGTAAATTCCACCCCCCAAATACCCTGTCCTTTACAGACGGTAAAGCGGCCCTATTTTTATGGATAATTGAGAAAGTACTTTTTGCCAATGGTTTGGGTAGTTGAAAAAAAGGTCTGTGGATGTCCGTGTGGGTCAGTGGCTAATAAATAACCCGATAATTTGTAATGTCTGAATCACAGAATACAGCGTCAAAAGTTTTCACCGGCACCCGCTTGCCGGCCATCGACACCATGCGTGGTATTGTTATGGTGCTCATGGCCATGGACCATGCCTCGCATGCGTTCAATGCGGGTCGATATGCCAGAGATTCCATCGCCTGGTACCAGCCGGGCTCCGAGATTCCGGCAGCCCAGTTTTTGACGCGCTGGGTTACGCATCTGTGTGCCCCCACTTTTTTGTTTCTTGCCGGTTTCGTGCTCGTATTGAGTGTGACCAGACGGCAGGCCCGGGGCGAACCGGAACGCGCCATTGACAGAGATATCTTTATACGCGGGATTTTCATTTTGCTGCTGGATCCCCTGTGGATGAGTTTTGGTTTTGGGGAAGGAACGATCTTTCAAGTGCTCTATGCCATTGGTGCCAGCTTTTGTTGTATGGTTCTGCTCCGCAGGCTCGGAATGGTTATATTGCTATTTATCGGTTTAGGGCTATTTCTCTTTGGTGAAGCACTTGCCGAGCCGGCTTTATGGGCCGGAGGCGGACAGAGACCCGGTCCAATCGGTGCGTTACTGGTTACAGGCTTGGGAACTGTAAAAGGGGTATTTGTTTTATATCCGCTGCTTCCCTGGCTGGCTTATATGATCTTCGGTTGGATCGCAGGAAAGTTTATGCTGCGACATGATGCATTAAATCCGGTTCGGTTCTATTCAATTGCTGGAATCATATCATTGGTGGTGTTTTTTATAACTCGCGGTTTTAACGAATACGGCAACATGCGGCTGTTTCATTATGACAATTCCATCCTGCAATGGCTGCATGTGAGTAAATACCCGCCAAGTCTCTCTTTTGCGGCCCTTGAATTGGGCCTCATGTTTCTGATTTTAGCTTTTCTGTTTGCCTGGTATCGGAACCGAAACGCTTCAGCTGCCAATCCGCTGCAAGTTTTCGGTCGCACGTCGCTTTTCTTTTACGTCATTCATGTGCATCTCCTGGCAGCGGCCTCCTGGCTGCTCAATATGCATCGGACCGGCGGTCTGACCGAGACTTATTTGGCCACCGTGGCAGCATTATTGGTGCTTTATCCGCTTTGCCGCTGGTATGGCCGCGTCAAGCAAGCCCACCCGAAAAGCCTTCTTCGTTATCTATAATTGAACCCCGGCAGAAGTGGTTCAATATGGACAATTTGTCCTACCAACTCCTTCCACCATACCGAAACTTTCCTCGAAACGCTTTCAGCCCTTTTCAAAATATCTACGGTTTGAAATTTGTAGATTTGATGTCGACTCAGCAATCCCAGCTGAAATATTTTATTCGAAACTATACGACAGGCGGAATGACACCGAAATTTATTCGAAAATTCAATCAGCACATCCATCAATTTTTAGACAAAAAGGATTATGGGGCGGCATGCCGCAACATCAGCTTTCAACGTCCTTCTTTATGATCGATTATAATTCCTGACATCAAATTGTGTCTATTGCCCAATGCCGGACACGTCTGGGTGGAAATGTCTTTTAGCGCGTGCGATTTTATCATCCTTTTTTCTTAAAAGGCCGATTTTAATCCCAAAATGGTACGCCTAAGGCTGAAAATGGCCTGTTTTTATGCTGCTTGTTATGTAATATCAATTGCCATCGTGGCGACCCCCAAGTCCCCCTGATTTGTCGTTTTCCGGCCTGAGTTGTCCTCCTGGGGCCATGAATTGTCGTTTTCCGGCTTAAGCTGGCAAGGGACTTTTTTTCTCTTCTCGTTGCTCTCAAATGAGAGACCCAAATACATCAACACTGCCTGGTTTCCCCAAAAAGAAATATAGGGGACGTTGTTGACTGAGTTGACTTATTTATGTTATGTAATTAAAAAAGATTTTGTGTAGGAGTGATATGATGCCACGTCGAGCACGGTTGGATGCCCCTGGAACCTTGCATCATGTAATTGTGCGAGGAATCGAAAGGCGAAGAATTGTTAATGATGTTGCCGACCGTAAAAATTTTGTCAAGCGTCTGGGAGAGCTGTCAGCCGGTACCAAGACCAGCATCTATGCCTGGGCGCTGCTGACCAATCATGCCCACATTCTTTTGCGCAGCGCAGAAATAGGGCTTTCGGATTTTATGCGCCGGTTGTTGACCGGTTATGCAGTATCGTATAATCGACGTCATCGTCGCTGGGGACATTTATTTCAAAACCGTTACAAATCGATTATCTGCGATGAAGATGCCTATTTTACAGAACTTGTACGTTATATCCATTTAAATCCGTTGCGGGCTAAATTGATTAAAAGTTTCGCTCAACTAGATCGCTACCGCTGGAGTGGTCATGGCGTATTAATGGGTAAAGTTAAAAATGACTGGCAAAATCGAGACTACGTATTGAAATGGTTCGGCAAAATGCAAGGCGAGGCAAAGAGTGCATATCGCAACTATGTCAAAAAGGGAATCGATCAAGGGCGTCGTCCAGAGCTTGTCGGAGGAGGGTTAATCCGTTCTTTAGGCGGTTGGTCGGCTGTGAAGGCTATGCGTCGCTCAGGGGAGCGTGAATTGAGTGATGATCGGATATTAGGCAACGGTGAGTTTGTCGAGCAGATCATCAAAGAAGCGGAAGGCAAAATTATATATCAACTGCCGGTCACGGAGCATCCTCAAAAAATTGATGAATTTATAACCCAAATATGTAAAAATGAAAAGGTATCCATTGAAGAATTAAAGGCGGGTAGCCGACACAAAGAGGCGAGTAGGGTTCGAGCTCGGATAGCGATTGGATTGGTAAGGACACAAGGGGTTGCATTAGCAGAAGTTGCCAGAAGGCTGGGCGTTTCGACCTCGGCGATATCAAAAATCATAAAACGGGCGAGTTAGTA
>CBDUUO010000342.1:0-4271 GCA_965370395.1 uncultured bacterium | reverse complement strand
CGCCCGGAGTCTATTGGCCCCTCTTTAGGCCCCCTCGATTTTCCCACTAAATAATCACGACCAATTCAATTCACCTGAATAAGCTCATATTGTCTCAGACAGCCTGAAATTTTCATAAATTTGTCCCCTTTTTATATTTTCAAGTTTAAATGAATTTAAAGTGCAAAATAAAGTTCCGCCGATTAAAAACGCTTTTCACGGTGTTGCGAGCGGAGGCGAGGCATGACTGAAATCGGTTATTATTCTATTTTAATTTCATTATTTTTATCTGTCTATTGCGGCTTAGCGTCGATTCTCAGCATTAAAAGCCGCAGGGCCGAAGTGATTGCCAGTGCTGAGAACGCTGCCATAGCAGTTTTTGTTTTTTTGAGCTTGTCCGCGACAGCCATGATTTATGCTCTGATAACGAGAAATTTTCAAATTGAATACGTCGCCAGATACACGAGTCGGAGTCTTTCGCTTCTCTATACCTTGACCGCTTTTTACGCCGGGCAGGAAGGCTCGCTGCTGTTCTGGAGCTGGATTCTTTCGATATTTACGGCAGTTGTAATTTTCCAAAACAAAAATAAAAATCGCGAACTCATGCCGTATGTACTCCTGGTTTTGACAACAGTTATATTCTTTTTCACGTTCCTGATGATCGTTGCAACCAATCCGTTTAAAACCTTTAATTTCACACCGCTTGACGGCCAGGGCTTAAACCCGCTGCTTCAAAATCCCGGCATGATTTTTCATCCACCGACCTTATTAATAGGCTACGTTGGATTTACGGTTCCATATGCCTTTGCTCTGGCGGCTCTTATTACCGGCAAGCTCGGCAGCACATGGATAAAAACAACCCGTAAGTGGACCCTAATCTCCTGGGCTTTTCTAACCGCTGGGAATCTGCTGGGAATGGAATGGGCTTATGTCGAACTGGGTTGGGGGGGGTACTGGGCTTGGGATCCTGTTGAAAACGCTTCATTGATGCCGTGGATATTGGCAACCGCCTACCTGCATTCGGTAATGATTCAAGAAAAAAGAGATATGTTAAAGGTCTGGAATATCGTCTTGATCATCTTTATATTTCTAATGACCATCTTTGGGACCTTTATCACTCGAAGTGGGCTGATTGCTTCTGTCCACTCCTTTGGGGAATCTACTTTGGGATGGTTCTTTTTATTATTTTTACTGCTTGCGCTTATCGTTTCATTATCACTACTCATTTTTCGCCTTCCCCATCTGAAAAGCAAGAATCAACTGGACTCCTTACTTTCCAGAGAAAGCAGTTTTCTAATCAACAATCTGCTTTTTGTCGGTATCGCTTTTACGGTTCTGTGGGGTACTCTTTTTCCCATTATTTCGGAAGCCGTTCGCGGCATTAAAATAACTGTTGGCCCACCATTTTACAACGGTGTAGTTACTCCCATTGGGTTAACATTGCTTTTGTTGACAGGTATCTGCCCCATCATTGCCTGGCGTAAAACTACACTTAAAAAGTTCTTTGGCAAACTTCTTTTACCATTAATTGCTTCGGGTTTTGCGGCGGCCGGATTATATCTTTACGGCATTCGATCACTATATGCTTTCATAACATTCATTTTTTGCATCTTTGTAGCAATAAACCTTTTTATGGAGTTTTTTACCGGCACCCGCACCCGCCACGCTGTTTTTGCCGAGAACTATCCAAAAGCATTTTGGAACCTTGTGATAAAAAACAAACGACGCTACGGCGGCCATATTGTTCATTTCGGGGTTGTTCTGATTTTCATGGCCTTTGCGGGAAGCGCTTTTAACGTGGAAAAACAGGTCTCCTTGAAAACAGGAGATTCGTTTAAAATCAAAAACTACACATTACGATTCGATGCACTTTCCAATTATCCCACGGCCAGTAAACAAAAGGTTGTTGCGACGTTAACAGTTCTGAACGACGAGCATCAAGTGGGTATCGTTTCACCCGAAAAAAGTCTTTACCGCGGGCAGAATCAACCCACAACTGATGTGGCTATCCACACGAATTTTAAAGAAGATCTTTATGTTATCCTGGCCGGTTACGACAAGGATTTTGCCACCTTTAAGGTACTGGTGAATCCACTTGTTGTTTGGCTTTGGATTGGTGGTGGAATCATGGTTTTAGGGACGATAGTCATTGTATTGCCGGACCGTCGCAAGAAGGTGTAGCCAATTTTTTCACTGTTCCGGCCAGGCGGAGTTTCAAATAAGGTGTCAGTGTTCAGCACTTCCACCCCCTGACACCTGACACCCGACACCTGAAACCATTAGGTCCATACAGCATGTTGTCATCAACAAACCTAATAAGGACCTAAATATAGGAGTGCACCATGTGGGGATCTGTTATCATTTTTGGGCTACTGATCGGGGCATGTTACTGGATCATAAATCCGCTGCTTCAGGAAGACGTTCGCCAAAACGGCTTCACACCGAAACCGGAGGATATCCTGGAAGAATTAAAGAACAAAAAAGATGGCGCTTATGCCACCATCCGAGAGCTGGAATTTGATTTAAGCATGGGCAACTTGGCTGAAGAAGATTTTCAAATTCTTAAGCGGCAATACGCACAGGAAGCCGTCGGCTATATGAAAGAAATGGATAAATTAGAGTCGCCGAAAGCAACATTTTCAAAGCCTGTGGATTCGGTTCTTGAGGAAGAAATTGAGCCAGGAGTTACTGCGATCCGCACCCATAAATCAACCAAAAAAAAATACATTTACTGCACTTCTTGTGGCGCGAAGGCTGCTGTTGAGAGTCGATTCTGTGCCGTTTGCGGGTCCAATTTACACAAACGCCGCAAGAATTATCTCCAGGAGGAAAATTGAAAAAAAGAATAAAGTATAAACCGATTATCATTTCAGCAGTTATTCTTATGGTTATCGGATATCTAATTTATACCGGTCTCCGGGATACCATGATTTATTACCTAACGGTTTCTGAAGTATTGGCAAAACCGGCGGAGGATCTGACGGAAACCCAGAAGGTTGGGGGAATGGTGACCGCCGGATCGGTTCAATGGGATCCGAAGACGCTAAAGTTGTCTTTCAAATTGGAAGACCAACAGGCCAATCTGATAGTCAATTACGCAGGCGTTGTTCCAGATTCCTTTAAACCCGGAACGGAGGTAATCGTAGAAGGGACTTACCGAGGAAATGGTAATTTTTGGGCTACGACAATCATGCCGAAATGTGCGTCAAAATACGAATAAGGGCATCGGCCAAAGAGGAGTGCTGCCGGTTATTACCTGGATTTTGCACGAGTCGGAGGCTTTTATATCCAAGGCACTTAAGGGCGAGGCCATAGTGCACTATGCCGAGCCCTTAATAACGCAGCAGATGAAAGCCTCCAGCTCGCCCGAAGGGTGAAAATTAATTGGATAAAATCGACCATCATCCTTTTTACTTATTAGGTATTTGGCTTTACTGCTCGAATTCTCACAATTTACTGTTATTAAACATTATTTCACCATCTCATTAATTTTCATGCAAGATTCAGGTATGAATTCAGAACACTATATTGAGGCAAAGGGATTGACTAAAAAATTCGGTTATAAAACCGCTCTGCGGAACGTTGATATTTTTTTGAAGGAAGGTGATTCCCTTGCCCTTTTCGGTCCCAACGGAGCCGGCAAATCGACACTGATTCAAGTTCTGTGCTCCCTGCTGCAACCGACTTCGGGCAGCGTTAGGATTGCCGGATATGAAGCGCGACGTGATCGCGAAGCGTTGCATCAAATTATTGGTCTTATCGGTCATCAGACGTTTCTCTATCCTCACCTAACCGCTTATGAAAATCTTAAATTCTACGGAGCCATGTACGCGGTGGCCCGACTTAATGACCGGATTCCAGAAGTTCTGGATCTCGTTGGATTGAGTGACTGCAGAAATGACGCCGTTCAAAACTTTTCACGCGGAATGCAACAGCGTCTCTCAATTGGGCGGGCCATTATTCACGATCCGATGATAATATTTTTGGACGAACCTTTTACCGGCCTGGACCAGCAGGGTAGGGATGATTTTATAAAATTGGTTTTGCAATTTCGCGATCAAGGGAAAACCGTGGTCATGGCATCGCATCATCTACACTTGGGCTTAGAACTGTGCGACCGGGCAGCGATACTAAAATCAGGTAAAATTGTGTACCTGCAGGATGTAGCCCACATCCCGAAAAATGATTTTAAACAGATCTACTCCCAACAAGTCGGAGAAAATGCGCTGCAATTAAGGGTGGCCTAATGAAATTTGTCCATAAACTGGGGGCCATTATTTGGAAAGATTTTA
>CBDUUO010000341.1:0-4281 GCA_965370395.1 uncultured bacterium | reverse complement strand
TGCGCAAACGCGGATACCGGGACCATATAGGCCGCTTTTTCATCACTGCCGGCCAGCAGCAAGGTAACCTGAGCCGTCATTCCCGGGCGGATGCGCTGATCGGCGTCTTCAACCGTGAGTTTGATCGGAAACGCATTGGCGGTTCCGGCCACTTTGCTGATTTCGGTGACCACACCGTGATAGGTGCGGTCCGCAATTACGGCAAATTGGATTTCCCCCTTTTTTTCCATGGAGATATCTTCGATGGCATCTTCCGGAATGCTGACTGCCACCTGCATACCGGTATTCTCATAGACATCAAATAATTTCTGGCCGCGGGCCACTTCCTGGAAAGCATCGACACTACGAGTGGCGATGACACCATCAAACGGTGCCCGCAGGACCGTTTTCTCCAGATCTCGTTTTGCCAGCTTGAGTTGGGACTTGGTGAAGTCAATGTATTGAAGGGCGCTGTCAACTGCGGCTTGAGACTGATCTATGGAGGCCTGGCTGACGGCACCGGGGTCCTGTTTGTTGATTCTCTGGAAGCGATCCAGGTCTTTGCGTTTATCCGCTAATTGAACTCTGGCGCGCCCCATCTCGGCTTCAGCGGCTTTGACATTCAATTTATAGGTACGCTTATCAAGCTTCGCGAGCACCTGGTTTTTGGTAATTTTGTCGCCCACATCGACGCGGACTTCCTGCACGTTGCCGGCAACCTCAAAACTGATAATGGAACTGTCCACCGCTTCTACCACTCCGGAAAATTTTCTAATCTTGCCGGTAGCCTGTTCGGAAACCGTGATAGTTTTGATGGCGCGAATACGCTCGACCGGCGGCGGCGGCTCTTCACGACAGGCGGATAGACCGAACAAAATGAGGAGCATTAAAAAAGCAGATACAATTGGGATGCAAAATTGATTTCGCATGATTGCGGGTCTCCGATTTTAATTTTGATTGATAAATTTCGAGTTTCCAAAATTAATAATAAACAGCTTGATATATCCAAATATCCAAAAAATCAAGATAAATGGCCTAAAGAATGGGGACGTTCTTAACTTTTTAACTTATGGTTTCAAAACAGCAAATATCGTTTGCTTTTGGCTATTTTATCGCCGCGGACTACAGACTTGCTTACCGCCGGGATCGATATTTTCAGCTTTCGTGAGAGCGATGACATACTGATTCCTAATTCTTTTACCGCCCAAAAACACAACAAACTGCGAGCTTCTACAATGCGTCGATGTTTCCCTGCTGCCCAAACTTCTTCGATATCTGTGCCCAGCACATCGGCTACCCTGCTAGCAACACGATTGAGGTCAAATCCTTTTGCTTGCAGCATGTATTTCTTCTCCATTGCTTCATTGGCCTCCGCAAGCGTCTTCTCAACAAAATCTCCGTCCCCTAAAATCCGTTCATCACCCTTTTGATAAATTTTGGCCAGTTGCAAAGCTCTCAGAGCCGACCAGCCTCCAACGCTGCGAACAAGGCCACCTCCAATCAGGTCTGGTCTTCTGCCTTGTGCTATTCCTTTTTCTACAAATGCTCGATACCGTTGACGGGCTAAATATGTCTTTTCAGCGAACAATATTAAGATTGTATCTATATCTTGCCAGGTGTTGCTTGTTTTAGCCATAATTACACTGTGTCCAGCATAGGGATACTTATCAAGCTGGTTTAGAGCCTTCACAATTTTGGCTCGTAAAGGATTAAGATGGATATAGCGGACCAGTTCCATTAAATAGGCATCTTCCTGGCAAAGAATCGATTTGTAACGATTTTGGAAAAGGTGACCATGGCGACGATGTTTGCGATTATGAAAGATGGCATACCCTGTGAGCAGTTTACGCATGACCGTGGAAATGGACATCGATCCTGTTCTTAAAAGTAGGTGAAAATGATTGGGCATCAGTGCCCACGCATAACAGGCGGTATTCGTATCGGTTAGGATAGTACCGAGGCGATCGAGAAGATTTTTGCGATCATGATCATCTAAAAAGATTTTACTCTTTGCTATGCCTCGGGCAATAATATGGTGCAATGCCCCGGGGGCGTCTATTCTTGACTTTCTTGGCATGCTGCATCTATACAATAAAAAGTAAGTACAATCAAGTTAAAAAGTAAAGAACGTCCCTATTTGAGTGAGAGTAACAAGTTTATAAGATAATAAAACTCCAACAACCGGCAACAACTTTCAAACCTACATTTTTGAGATAGCTTTTAGTTGCTTTCATCTTTAATAACCTGCCCGCGGGAAACAAAGGATATTCCCTGGCCGGATCGCGTACCGATCATCACCCCTTCAATGATTGGCTGATTGACATTTGTTTTTGATTTCCATTTAACCAGAAAATTGGCTCCGGACCCGCCGCCGGTATCCGCCTCGGTCAGGATATAGCGGGTGGATGCCATGGCCTTTAATTCACCGGGTTTATCCAGATACTCTTTTACCAGCTTGCCGTCGGAATCATAAAACTTGACCGAGACAAGGGTAATGGAATGCCTGGGGTCGGTATTGCGGATGCTGAGCGTGGCGGCCAGGATAAACGGACGCCCCTTCAGGCCGCTGTATATATGCGAATAGATGGGCACATAAACGGTTTGCCCGGCAGATAATACGCTGTCGGAACCCGCCCCGGCAGTGGTGAACCAGCCGGCCAACAGAATAACAGCACCCAGAGTAGAGCAGAATTGGTACAGGGTTTTGGTGTTCTTCATTTTTTATTCTCCAACTATCGTGTATTTTAAAAGATAAGATATAAATTACGTCGGAAATAGCAAGTATAAAAATATTGAAGCGCATATTTCTACCTTTTGTGCTCTTGACAAACGGGTGAGTATGTCTATTTTGATCGCTATGCCATTGATTTTTATTATGAAAACGGATGACATGAGAACCAGCGCGCTATCTTTAATATTTATTGTTCTGCTCTTTTCAGGAATAAATACCACTCAGACCTGGGCCCTTGAATCCGATTTCGGGATTTCACAGAAATGGTCCGGTGATTTTGATGGGATGGCTGAAAGACATCTGATCCGGGCTCTGGTACCCCCCAGCAAGACATTTTACTTTCTGGATGGTGCCGACCAGCGCGGTCTGACTTACGAGCTTCTCAAAGAATTTGAAACATATGTGAATAAAGAACTTAAGCGCAAAACCCTTAAAATCAAAGTCGTTGTTATTCCCACCAGGCGAGACCGGCTGTTGCCGGCGCTGGTGGAAGGACTGGGAGATATTGCGGCCGGGAATCTGACCATCACAGCGGCGCGTCAAAAAAAGGTTGATTTTTCTGCTCCCCATCTGACCGGTGTTGACGAAATTATTATTAGCGGGCCCGCCTCACCAGCGATCAAAACCCTCGATGATTTGTCCGGAAAAGAAATCCATGTAAGGAAATCCAGCAGTTACTACGAAAGCCTTATGCAGCTTAACGCCCGTTTTAAAAATTCCGGTAAGCCGCCAATCAAGATTGTGCCGGCCGACGAATACCTGGAGGATGAAGATCTTTTGGAAATGATGAATGTCGGCTTGGTCCCGATGATTGTGATCGACAGTCATAAGGCAAAATTCTGGGCACAGGTGTTTAAGGATTTAAGGCTTCACCCGGATATAAAACTCAGAAGCGGTGGACAGATCGCCTGGGCAATTCGCAAAAAAAGTGCCCAGCTGAAAAATGTTATTAATCGATTTATAAAATCGCACAAAAAAGGAACGCTGAAGGGCAATATCCTGTATAAACGTTATCTGCAAAACACCAAATGGGTGCGCAACTCGCTGTCAGAGAAGGAGTTTCAACGATTCAAAGGTGCGGTTGTTTTTTTTAAAAGCTATTCGCAGCAATACAATTTTGACTGGCTGATGATTGCTGCCCTGGCCTATCAGGAATCCGGCATCGATCAGAGCAAGCGCAGTTCGGCGGGCGCCGTCGGCGTCATGCAGCTGCTGCCGAGCACCGCCGCCGATCCCCATGTGGCTATCGGCAACATCGATGTAATGGAACACAATATCCATGCGGGCGTCAAATATCTTCGATTTCTCCATGATCGCTATTTTAAAAATGAACCCATGGATGAGCTCAACAAAATGCTTTTCACCTTTGCCAGCTATAATGCCGGGCCGGCAGGGGTCATTCGGCTTCGGCGGGAAGCCCGAGAATCCGGATTAGATCCCAACATCTGGTTTCGCAATGTGGAGATTATTGCAGCCCGGCGTATCGGCAGAGAAACGGTACAGTATGTTAGCAACATTTATAAATACTATATCGCCTACCGGTACATTGTGAACGAATTTCGCTTAAAAAA
>CBDUUO010000340.1:0-4283 GCA_965370395.1 uncultured bacterium | reverse complement strand
CCGGAACTGATCTCAACCACTTCTTCGTTTTGCAATTCAAGCCCCCCCAAAATATTAAATGAAAAATCAGGTGCCCATCAGCACAATGTTCTTCTTAACGCATTTTCGATCTGTTAGATATGCGGAAAAAATAGGTACGAAGCAGATGCGTGTCAAATGCGCGCAGCAAACAAAATTAGCCTTGAAAGAGGTAATTTTTTCTGTCAGATTAGAAAACGAACAATCTGGCGAATGTATAAGAAGATATCCATTAACTGACCTAATGCGGACAAGCCGGTTGGAGCGAAGCGTAAATCCCGATTTATCGGGGAACCCAAAATGATTAATCACGAAAACACGAAATTTGGAAAGCACGAAATTTTTCTTTTCTTTCGTGTTTTCGCCTGCCCTGTTAAACCTTTTTTTCCGTTTAACCGGGGTCCTTTCGTGCTTTCGTGATAAAAAAGTTCTTTCATAAAATGCAAAGAATTCACAACTAAGACTCTAACGCGAAATTAACAAGAAACCCTGAGGCAAGATATTGCGTTATCGAAGGCTAAAAATTTTAATCCTATTGGCAATCGTGATTGTTGCATTCATCGCCATAAAAGCCGTCTATAGATCCACCACTTTTAAGCCCCAGCCCATTTTTGAAGTCCCGTTTCGCGAAAGATCGCAATCGAAATTTGACGATGATGTCAGGGTAACGGTTGCGGTCCTCAGCGCGGCAGAGAGCCGGCAGGTCTTTGGGGTCAATCTGGCCGGCAAAGGAATTCAAGCCGTCTGGGTAAGAGTTGAGAACCATGACACCACACCCTACTGGCTGTTATCCTCCGGGCTTGACCCGGATTATTTCTCTCCCCTCGAAAGCGCTTATGCATTTCATTCCAAATTGACCGGTGCGACCAACAAAAAAATCGATGAGCAGTTCAGGGTCATGAGTTTCAGGAACCCGATCGTACCGAATGCCGCTGTTTCCGGTTTCCTGTATGTTAATCTGGATGAAGGTATCAAGGTGGTGGACATTGATCTCATCGGTAAAAGCAAATCTAAATTTTTTACATTTTTTGTGCACGTCCCGGGTATTAAAACGGATTATCATGAAGTTGATTTCGCAAGCCTTTATTCTGAAAAAGAGATTGTTGAATATGATGATAATGAGTTGAGAACCGCACTCGAAAACCTGCCCTGTTGTACGACCAACGAAGACGGGACGCAGAAAGGTGATCCGCTTAATCTCGTTATTATCGGAAGTCGTGAAGATATTTCAGCAGCATTTGTCCGCAGGGGCTGGCTGCCTGCTGAACAGACATACACCAAAGCAATCTGGAAGACCATAAAGTCTTTTGTGTTCGGTTCGAGATACCGATATTCACCGGTCAGCCCGCTTTATGTCTATGGTCGACAGCAGGATATGGCCGGACAAAAACCCCGCCATACCGTCCATGAGCGCAACCATCTGCGCTTGTGGCTGAGTCCCATGCGTTATGCCGGCAAACCGGTCTGGGTGGGTCAAATCAGCCGGGATATCGGTGTACGGTTTACAATGAAAACCTGGCCGCCGGTGACCCATAAAATCGATCCGGATATCGACGACGCCATGTTTGCCATCATCGAGGATCTGCTCTACTCTCAGCAGCTGGCCAAAACTGGATTTGTTAAAGGGGTTGGCGCGGCAACGCGTTCAAATCCCAGGCAAAATCTTACGGGAGACCCTTACTTTACCTCCGGTTACCGTGTGGTTCTAATGCTCGATCGCAGACCCTTCTCGTTTGAGGATGTTCAAAGCTTTAATTGGGAAAGCCCGGTATCAGACAGAATAAAGCGTCTAACGACCACCCCGCAACACGATTTTGACGCGCAATGATAATTGCATTAGATTATGACATTCCTTATTTGTTAACACCAGCAACTTAGAAGAGGATAGGTACTATTTCCCCTGTAAACTTCTACCGAGAGGAGGGTGGCATATGTTTGTAAATCAATTTTTGCGGACATGTTCATGTCTGCTGCTTGCTCTGGTCATCGTATCGATCGCCGGGGGGGGCGCTCAGGGCGCAAAGGAAGAAAAAGATAAAGATGCCAAAGAGAAAACGTATGCACTCACCGAAGCCCAGCTTCAATCCCATGTCATGAGCTTTGCCGACCGTTTTGTCTCTATTCTGATTACCGCCCTGCAAGAATTTGATACCCGCAAGCCCTCCAAAAAAAACCGTTATGAGGTCAGGGCATTGATCACGTATTCGCTGTCCAACGGCTACATCATTGCCGCCGAATCCGATCCGGATATTGCCCTGCTGGACATGCTGAGCATGGTGACGCTGGGCCGCATCATCTTCGAGAAAGAGGGATTATCCAAATACGGCAAGGCAGTAGCGCCTATCATCGAAGGATTTCGTACGGCCGAAAAGGACATCCGCAAAATAGCAGCCATTGTGCTCACCCCCGATGAATTAAGCAATCTGATGACAATTATCAACCGCTGGCGCAAACAAAATCCTGAGGTGATATTTTATCCGCTTGTCCGCTTCAGCAATTTTGCCGGCGAGCGCCGCGAATCCACCCTGACCCGGGCAGAAGAGGCCGAAGGGCTATTCGAATCCGTTGAGAGCGCCTCCGAGACAGTGGAGGAAATGCGTTTGCTGGCCGAGCGCGGCATGTATTTGGCGACCCGCATGCCCCAATTATGGGGTATGTTTGGGGATCTATGGCTCACAAATATACTCGACAATCCCGACATAAAAAAGACGCTGACAGACCTTTCCCAGCTCTCACAGGGAACCGCCGGTCTGGCATCCATCGCCGAAAACCTGCCGGATCAAATCGCAACGGAACGGGAAGCGGCCATCAAGCAACTGATGGGTGAAGTTTCCGCTGAAAGAAAAGCCGCCATGGCGGATTTTCTGGTCGAAGTGACAAAAGCAATGGATCGCGCCGAAAGCGAAGGCGAGGAACTGGTGGATCACACCATGCGCCAGGCCATCGTTCTGATTGGGATCTGGCTGATCGGTTATGTAATTGCCCGGCTGTTTATACAGTATTTTTCAAATAAGATGAAGGCATCTTGAAAGAATCTATTGATGAGCACCATGGCAGTCGTGACTCAGGCAGAATCCGCTCCGGCAGTAATTCGCTGGGCAGCTCGATTTGCAAAAATGCGCGGTGATTCTCTAACCGTTATAGGCTGTCTCTTTGGCCAGCCGTTTCGGCATTGAGCATGATATCGATATGGTTATCTTATTGACTGCATCAAAATCGGTTTCCGCCGGATTTATATCCGACCTCAAGCGGGTCGCCAACGAGGCCCAGGCGGACAATCTGAATGTCGGTGTTTATGTATTTCAGGAGGCCCAGATAAAGCGTTCCAAATTTTGAAAATACTGCAAATCTTGACAAAGGAAGAGATATTGCAGGCTCTCTAACGATTGCTTCGCTCGGCGTATCGTTATAGTAATTGTTAAAAATATGTTCCGATTGACTTAGCGAATCTATCAAAAGTCATTGCGAGCGAAGCGAAGCAATCTGATCCGCCATGGCGGATCATCCTGAGTAAATCGAAGGATCCCTCGACTTAGCTCGGGACGATGCTTTGCATCGGATTGCTTCGTCGCTAAGCTCCTCGCAATGACGGATTATTGGAACAAATTTTTGACAACCGCTATAATCCAAAGAAAAGGCCCGGTTCGATATGAGCCGGGCCTTTTGGTTTTTAGTATCTTAGTTGTTATTTTTATGCATTTTATGGCAAAATTTCTTCGTACCAACCGCTTACCGGATTCATATTCGCGGAATACTGGAATGGTGGAATAGTGGAATAATGGGTTTTAATCGGAATACGATCTCTTAAATTTAGAAATTGATCTGATCCCTATTTATGACCCAATATTCCAGCTTTCCAATATTCCAACATTCCAAAGTGTTGCATGCCTGCGCGTTATGGATAATACAATGATTGCCTGTTTGGTTCCGCCTCGTCCGGGTTAGGTATTACGCGGAGATCATTATGATTACAGTTCAATCCCCAGCCGTTCCCACACGGACTCATCGTCTTTGATTTCCGCGGCTTTTAAATGCGGATACGTTGTGATGAGAAAGTAGGCCAGCGGCAGGACCCCTAACACGATGATGATGGTGTCGGGCAGGGCGCGAAAAGTTCCGAGAAAAACGACGATATCCTTTTCGAAGAAATCCGCACTGCGGGCCACCCAGAGGCCGTCTTTAAAAGCAATCCAGGCCTGCATGGCCCCGATCGGCAGCAGGGTGGCAAACGCCAGCAGAAACAGCCCGCCGTTGAGACCCCAGAA
>CBDUUO010000339.1:0-4293 GCA_965370395.1 uncultured bacterium | reverse complement strand
AATCTCCAACCCTCCGCCGGCCTGATTTGCGCTGAATTTCCTCTCTATTATGGGTTCTTATCTATAGCGATTTTATTCAAATCATGATTAAATTAAAACACACTCGTAAAAAGAGAAGTGAAATTTCGCTTTGCGCGGGAAAACTTTAGGTGTTTTCGCAGATGGCAGACAGATCCCCAATGAAAATCGTCTTCATGCATTATCATCTTAAAACCGGCGGCGTAACTACCTGTTTAAAACATCAGGTGGAAGCATTGAAAAACGATTGCGATGTGTGCGTCATCACCGGCGAATTGTCGAAGACGGGTTTTCCGGCAAAAACGATTCATATTCCCGAACTGGCCTATTCCGCTGATTACCATCGTCCTTTTGAACCCGAAGATGTTGCCGCCGCAGTGGCCCAAGCCATTGAGTCGCATTTTAACGGACCCTGTGACATTGTCCATGTACACAATCCAATCCTGGCAAAAAATAAAAAATTTTTAGAAATTCTGAAAGCCTTGCAAAAAAGAGGCATTTCTTTATTCTTACAAATTCACGATTTTGCAGAAGATGGCCGGCCGCGGTCATATTTTACCGAAGACTACCCCACAGACTGTCATTACAGTGTTGTCAACTCCCGCGATTATCGGATCCTTCTAAAAAGCGGGTTAAAAAAGCAGGGGCTTCATCAGATTTTTAATACCGTATATCTTCCAGATCATGCCTCTGCTGCATCCGATGGCGGCCCTTATGTGGTCTACCCCATCCGGGCGATCCGGCGGAAAAATATTGGAGAAGCCATTCTCTTATCCCTTTTTTTCAGGGATGATGAAACACTGGTGATCACCTTGCCGCCGAACAGTCCAGCGGATATTGAGAGTTATGAGGACTGGAAAGCATTCGTATCCGATTATCAACTGAGGGTTGAATTTGACCGGGGTTTAAACCACCCTTTTGAAGCCATTGTTGCTTCGGCCCGATATCTGCTGACCACCAGTATCACGGAAGGTTTCGGTTTCTCTTTTTTAGAACCCTGGCTTTTTGACAAATTGGTGTGGGGACGAAAACTTTCCGATATCTGCACTGACTTTGAAGCCAACGGTGTTTGTTTTGACCACATGTATACAGCGCTGAACGTGCCTGCTGATTGGTTTGAATTAGATCATTTTTATAAAAAATGGAACCGCACGGTACAGAATACCGGTAAGCTGTTTGATCTTGTAATCGACAATGACCGAATTCAAAACACATTTGCTTCTCTGACTGCCGACGGAACGATAGATTTTGGGCTGCTGGATGAAGAATTCCAAAAACAGGTCATTGGCCGCCTTTTGACTCATAACGCCCATGCTCATGTTGATGAATTGTTATCTTTGAATCCGTCCCTGGCAGGAATTGGCAGGGCAGCCAATGAAAAAAAATTAATTGAAACCAATCGCAAGGCGGTGGCCGGCAGCTACAGTATGGCACAATACCGGCAAAAATTGTTGACGATTTATGCGCATGTGGATCGGACATCCATTCGGCAGCGTATCGATAAAAAAACACTGCTGGCTGAATTTTTAGATCTAACAAAATTCAGCCTGCTCAAATGGGGTGACTATGGCGCATGATCAGCTGATTGCCGA
Organism: uncultured bacterium; assembly: GCA_965370395.1. Classification (GTDB taxonomy): domain Bacteria; phylum Desulfobacterota; class Desulfobacteria; order Desulfobacterales; family JAHEIW01; genus JAHEIW01. The sequence goes on along the minus strand of CBDUUO010000339.1, from coordinate 2,683 downwards.
TTATCTGGCTCCGATGTCGCCGCTGCCAACTTCAATAACGCCCGGCGGCGGTCTTGTCGAGAAGATTCAATGCGTCTTGTTTGATATTTACGGCACCTTATTTATCAGCGGTTCCGGAGATATCAGTGTTGCCGGAAAAGCATCACCGCTGAGTCAGAAACTTGAGCACCTCGTGCATAAATATGATGTGGGCAAAACCCCGCAGGCTCTCGTCGGAGAATTACACGATGCCATTGAAATAAAGCATCGCCAGTTAAGGGACAACGGCATCGATTATCCCGAAATAGAGATTGACGAAATCTGGCAGCAAATTCTTGGAATTGACGACATTCAGCTGGCTCGCAAGTTTGCCATCGAATATGAGTTGATTGTCAACCCGGTATACCCGATGCCCCATCTTGAAAGTCTGCTGGCGGCATGCAGGCAACAAAACCTGGCAATGGGTATCATTTCCAATGCTCAGTTTTTTACGCCGCTGCTATTTGAATGGTTTTTAGACAGCCGCATGGAAAAACTCGGTTTTGATTCTGAGCTTATTTTTCTGTCGTATCAATTGGGTTATGCCAAACCATCAATGGCACTTTTTAAAAAGGCCGCCGCTGCAATCAACGCAAAGGGTTTTGATACAGCCGCTGCGCTTTATGTCGGCAATGACATGCTTAACGATATCTATCCGGCCAACCGCCTGGGATTTCAAACCGCCCTATTTGCAGGCGATGCGCGCTCCCTGCGCTTAAGGAACGATGACCCACGTTGCTCCAGTCTTTTGGCCGATCTGGTCCTGACGGACCTCGCCCAGTTAATCGACTATCTCCAGCAGATTAAGGGAATTGAGCAAGTTTGATATGAGATAAGAATTAGGAGTAAAAAAAAATGAAATTGAAAAAAGCCGCTTCAAATCGTTTGCCTTTGATAAAAGCCGATCAACCTTATCTGCCGGGTGAGAATCCAGAAAGAGATGCCTGGTACACCGCGTTTTTTATTGAAAATCATCTGGATTACTACAGTCATCCGGATCATGCCGCCACGCCGGAACAGGTCCGGTTTATGGTGTATGCCGAGGAAGATGAGCGCTATTATCCGTGTTCGGATCGCATGTTTGAATCGATTATCAACCGCAACCGATCTCGGTTTTTACAGGAGCATTATGGCACGGTTCTGGCAAAAATGCTGGCGCTCATAGAAAATCAAATTGAAGACGAACTGGAGCGCAGTTACCTGGAAGCGCTGATAAAAATCAAACATCGGCATGAAACCCGCGATGAAATTATGATCCCATCGCGGCTGGAAAAACGTTTGATGGCCATTTTTCTAAACCGCACTCAAATTGAAGATCCCTATGTGTATGAAAAGGCTGCTCGCAACCTGCGGGTTCATCATCTCCTGCATTCTGAAGCCTTTCAAACCGCATTAAACCACATCGACAGTTCGGATTTGGAACCCTCACCGATGACATTGGCCGGGATAAAAGAACTGGCGCAACACCTCGAAATAAAGAGGTTATTTGCTTTGTCGGTCGAAAAAGCGCTTTGGGAGTCCAATAAAGCGCAACAGTACTCCCAGTCGGATTATAAAAATTTATTTTCACGCAACAAACTCATTGGGAACGGTGTTGAACCGCTGCTGAATTTTCTGGGGATCCATGACACAGAAACCGCGTCGCAAGCGAGCAGGAATAAAAAAATTTTGTGGCTGGCCGATGAGGCTGGAGAAGTGATGCTGGATTTGGCCATCATTAAATATCTGGCCAAGCTGGGCCATAAAATGATTGTGGCGTTAAAAGAAGGTCCTTTATTCACCAAGGTTTGTCTCGATGATGCCCAACGGGACGATACCTTAAGCAACGCCTTTGAAGGTGCCTTGCTGATAGACGAAAAGAGCATCGGCAAAAGCGCCATGGTAAAGACGCTCAGGGGCGATTATTACCTCTTGGTCATTTCAGACGGCACCAAAGAAATTCTGAATTTACTGCTGGCTTCCACCACCTTTGCCCGAATATTCAAGGAAGCAGACGGCGTTATTTCCAGGGGTCCGGACCAAAAACGGCGCTTGTTTGACACCCATTTCCAGTTTACGCGGGATATTTTTAATATCTCCGGCAGTGCAAATGGCGCCGTTGAAATTTCTTACAAACCCAGACATATAGAGGCCCTAAAATTTTCTCATTCCGACCTTGAGAAAAAAGCAAGACGGATCATCGACCAGATGAAAGAGGCCAAAAAGAAAGGCATGACGGTTATTTTTTACAGCGGAATCATCGGCTCTATTCCGGGAAAAATAAAAATGGCCAAAAAAATCATGTCGGTCAATATTCAGCACCTGAAGAATCAGTTCGCGATGACCTTTATCATCAATCCCTCAGAATACTTTGAACCGGGGATGGACGCTGATGATTTAATGTACATGTGGGAGATTGTGCAAACCAGTGGACTGATCGATATCTGGCGGTTTCAGACATATGAGGATATTTCCCAGGCTTTTCAAATTATGGGCCAAAAAGTCCCACCCGAATGGGGCGGCAAAGATGCCACCTTCAGCACCGGCTGCACCAAAGAAATGAACATTGCGCTAAGCGTGCAGAAAGCACACCCCGAAATGCAGATTATTGGACCGGCCAAAGAAAAATTTATGCGCCGTCAGGAATACGGGGTGGGTAAAATGTATGACCGCAAATTCGGCGAAA
>CBDUUO010000338.1:0-4308 GCA_965370395.1 uncultured bacterium | reverse complement strand
ACGCCCATGAGCACAATAGTTACAACTCGGAGCCATTAAAACTACAGTTCAAATAAATATGAAATTTCATTAATTAAGAGAGATTCCGGGGCTCGTTTTTTAATCTTAACGAGCCCTTTTTTCTTAAGTTGATCTTGATTTCTATCTTTATTTTTCAAACAATATGATGTCGTCAACTTTAGGAATGATGCCGATAGAGTGACCGACATCATGCTGACAGGTGCTGGGTACCAGAGCAAGGACGACATCTTTTGATGGCAACTGCAGCGTATATAAAATATTTGCTCCTCGAAAATGCTTTTTAAGAATTTTGGCTTTAAAGCTGCTGGCATCGTCATGAATAATGTCCTCCGGCCGAATGAGAACATCTGCCGGGCAGCCGTTTTGACAGGGATATTTGAATTGACCTTCAAGAATGCCCAGCCCGGTTTCCACCCTTCTATCATCCAGGACCATACCGGGCAATAAAACACCGTCACCGACAAAATCAGCCACCCAATTACTGGCAGGGCGATGATAGAGGTTGTGGCCGGAATCCCATTGTACCAGATTTCCATCCTGAATAACGCCGATCTCGTCACCCATTGCAAACGCTTCATGCTGGTTATGAGTTACCATCAGTGCGGTTGTTGCCTGTTCTTTCAGGATCTCCCGAACTTCGGTAGAAAGTTGCTCTCTTAAGGTAACATCCAGATTTGAAAATGGCTCATCCAACAGCAAAAGCTCAGGCTCAGGTGCCAGGGCTCTGGCCAGGGCGACGCGTTGCTGCTGTCCGCCTGATATTTCATGCGGAAATTTTAGTGCGGCATCTTCCAGCTTGACCAGGTGCAGCAGCTCATTTATTCGTTTTTCTTTTTTCTTCCCATTAATATTTCTTAGACCAAAGGCGACATTATCTTTAACACTCAGATGGGGGAAAAGGGCATAATCCTGGAATACCATGCCGATTCGCCGTTGTTCCGGCGGCACTAAAATGTGTCTTCCTGAAACAATTAAATCATTGATGTGTATCTCTCCGGCATCGATACCCTCGAATCCGGCGATGACTCGCAAAATTGTTGTTTTGCCGCAACCACTTGGCCCTAACAGACACCCGATCGTTCCTTTGTCCAGGGACAGGGAGAGATTTTTAACCACCGGCTGATTACCAAATGATTTTGAAATATTATTTACGTTGAGGACCGTTTCCATATTGCATTCCTTTAACCTGTAATCAGACGGGGTTTTTCTATTTTTCAGTCTGTTTCGTGAGGATGATTACCGGGATCAATCCTCCTAAAACTAAAGCAACTGCCGGTAAAGCGGCGCGCTCCCATTCACCCTCCGATGTGAGTTCAAAAATTTTAACAGCAAGCGTATCCCAGCCGAAAGGCCGTGTCATTAATGTGATGGGCATTTCTTTCATCACATCAACAAATACCAGCATCGCGGCTGTCAATATACCGGTTTTTAAGATCGGTATATGCACCTTGCGAAGCAGCGAAAATCCTTTGACCCCCAAACTTATCGATGCCTCGTCGAGACTGTTGGTGACTCTATGCATGGCGCTGTTAACGGAATTATACCCGACGGCCATAAACCGGACCAGGTAGGCTGCCACCACCGTTAAAATGGTTCCTTGAATCAGCGCGCCTTTCTCATATCCTAAAAATGTTCTAAGTATGCCTGCAAGCTGCTTGTCCACAGCGGTGATGGCGATCACAATTCCCACAGCCAATACCGTACCGGGAAGCGCATAACCCAATGTGGAAATCCTTAAACAAAATCGGGTAAATTTGTCTTTATGCTGCCGGTTGGCATAGGCGAGCAGAATAGAACAAAAAACAACGCTTGCGGATGCCAGCAGCGCAAAAAACAAAGAACGCCCTAGCAAGCCCAGATACCGGAAATTAAATTCTTCGTTAAAGATTTCCGCCGACCAGATCAGAAGCTGCAGAAATGGAATTACAAATGCAATCAGCAGCACGGCCGAAGCAAAAAGCGTTGCAATCCATTTTTTCCATCCTTGAAGTTTGATTCGATCAAATTGCCCCTCGGATCTACCGCTTTGCGTGAACTGCATTTTTTTGCGTGCTTTCTGCTCAACGGCAATCACAACAAAGATGATGATTACCAGAATAGAGGAGAGCTGGGCGGCGGCCGGAAGTGAGAAGAAACCAAACCAGGCTTTATAAATTGCAGTCGTGAAGGTATCGAAATTGAAAATCGCAACCGCTCCAAAATCGGCAAGCGCCTCCATCAGTACCAGCAAAAGGCCGCCGGCAATCCAGGGCCTGGCCATTGGAAGCGCTACTTTAAAAAAAGATGAAGTCCGGCTCCATCCCAGAGATTGGGCGGCCTCCATTGCGCGGTTGCCCTGGGTTCTGAAAGCGCCTCGTGCCAGTAAATAGACATAAGGGTAGAGGGTCAGTGACATGACGATTATAATGCCGCCTGCGGAACGTACATTTGGGAACCAGCCTTTGCTAGCCGGGAACCAGGCTCTGAAAAAAGTCTGCACGGGTCCGGAGAAATCCATTAATCCCAGAGTGACAAAGGCCAGAACATAAGTCGGCATGGCGATAGGGAGCAGCAGCGCCCAGGTAAATACTTTGCGCCCGGGAAAATCGCATACACCCGTCAGCCATGCCAGACTGACCCCTAAAATTAGCGTTGCGGTGAGCACACCGGCGACAAGTACGGCTGTATTCAATAACAGATCCGCAAGAACATGCCGGGCCAGATGCTGCCAGATTTCCTGGGTTTGATAGCTAAATGACCATAGGATCACCGTTAACGGCAGCGCCACGATTAAAGCCAGGCCGTAGGTGATGAATCTCCAGGTGTCCAGATAACCGGCAAATTTTTGCCAGACAGGAAACCGTGAGCGTTGGCAAACGTATTCGCTGTTTAAGCAGATGGCATTACGCATATAAATAATTACCGATATCCGGCTCGATCCATCAGTTGAATGGCCCTGGCCTGAAACTTGCCGGCATTGTCCAGATTGATCGGGTTTTGTTTAAATTTACCCCAGGCAGCAACCTTCGGATCGGGGCTCACCCGCGGGTTGGCCGGATATTCCAGATTGACATCCGCATAAAGATTCTGGGCCTGCTCGGAAGAAAGCCATTCCAAAAGCTTAATGGCGGCCTCTTTATGTTGGCTGTGGGCGACGACGCCGCCACCGGAAACATTCACATGGACGCCGTTCGCATTCTGGTTTGGCCAAAAAATTCTTAACGGAAGGTTTGGTTTCTTTTTAAGAAGTCGGCCGACATAATAAGTGTTTACAATGCCCACGTCACCTTGACCGGCGGCGATGGCCTCTAAAACCTTTGTGTCGCTTGAAAATGGCGGTGCAGCCAGATTTTTAACCCAACCTCTGAGAATTTCTTCAGTTTTAGCTTCACCGTGTTCGATCATTAGCATCGCGACCAGGGATTGATTGTAGACTTTTTTAGAGGTCCTTAGAAGCAGCCGGCCTTTCCAATTGGGTTCGGCCAGGTTTTCGTAAGTGCTCAGCTCGTTGGGCGCTACCATTTGCGGATTGTAAACAATGGTTCTTACGCGGACGGATAGCCCAAACCACCGGTTTTCCGGATCACGCAGATGAGAAGGGATATTTTCAGCGAGAATTTTTGATGATACCGGCTGCAGGATCCCTTCCTGCGCCGCATGCCAGAGGTTTCCGGCATCAACGGTAATTAAGAGATCCGCGGGAGTTGTTTGGCCCTCGGCTTTGATTCGTTGCATTAAAACTGCAGCTTTATCGGTAAGGTAGTTGACCTTAACTCCGGTTTCTTTGGTATAGGCTTCAAAAAGCGGGCGGATGAGGTGGTCTTTGCGGGCCGAATAGACCACCAGTTCCTCGCAAAATGCAGCCCCGCTTAATGAAATAAGAAAAAGTATAAAGACGGTTAAAGCTAAAATTGGTTTTTTCAAGTTCCTGCCTCCTATTTAAAAATAACGAAATTTTTCCAACATTCCGATTGGGGCCAAGCCTCTAAATTTTGCCTTCGTCTAATTTAAAATGCTCTTGGGCGATATATCCTACCAAATCAGTAGGATTTAAAAATGAAAAAGTTAGGTACAACAAACTTTTGCAATTGTCAAGAAATATTTATCATTCCTAATATTTTTCTTGACACCATATAAAGTTTGGTATACCTAACTCCGATAATCTCGTAAAAAGTCAGAAAAGCAACCTTTTTACGAATTCATCAACTTTGAGTTTTTGATTTTAACTTTTGGATATACTCAGGAGTAAATCGGAATGCGAATAAATATGCGTGACATGCACGATAATCAGGCGGGTACCATTTCCAG
>CBDUUO010000337.1:0-4311 GCA_965370395.1 uncultured bacterium | reverse complement strand
CGGCAGCATGGTCACTTCAGCCACTGTATAGGGAATGGATGCGTTGTCGATGGCCGCTTTGACCCCCTCAAAATCTTCGGGCGCCGTAATGACTTCAAAATTGCTGTTGTCCTCGCGAATATCCTCGGCCCCGGCTTCCAGCGCTGCCTCCATCAATGCTTCTTCATCCACGGCTTTATTTTCAACCGCGATGTACCCCTTTTTATCGAACATCCAGGCCACACATCCGTTTTCACCCATATTGCCACCGGCTTTGCTGAATATATAGCGGATATCGGCTACCGTTCGATTCTTGTTGTCCGTAAGGGATTCGATCAGAACGGCCGCTCCCCCGGGGCCATAACCCTCATAAATGCTTTCTTCGTAATTCACACCTTCAAGATCGCCGGTGCCCTTTTTGATGGCCCGTTCAATATTATCCTTGGGCATGTTTTCGCTTTTGGCAGCCAGAATGGCGGTTCTCAACCGTGGATTTACATCCACGTCAGCGCCGCCCATGCGGGCGGCAGCTGTAATTTCTTTAATCAGTTTCGTAAAAATTTTGCCCCGTTTGGCATCTGTAGCGGCTTTTTTATGTTTGATGCTTGACCATTTACTGTGACCCGACATAATGCCTCCTAAACTGGACAAGCCAAAGCTAATTTGTCTTTGGTCTTTTGCGCTTAAGCTTGTCCGAAAAATTCTAAATCCGAAGCACGAAATTTCTATTATCCCCTGAACCCCATACCCAGAATGAAGATCTCTTTGCTCCCCTTGCGGCTGCTCTGGGGTTTGAAAATCTTATGACGCTTAAATCGACTTCTGACGGTATCCGAAAATTCTTTGAATTCTTCGCCCTGAAAAATCTTGCATATAAGCGACCCGCCGGGCTTCAACACCATTTCAACAATACTCAGGGCAGCCTGACATAACTGAAACGACCGGGCCGCATCCAGCGCTTTATTGCCGGTGGTGGCCGGCGCCATGTCGCTTAAAACCACATTAAATCGGTCCCCCAGTTCTTGCTTATCAATCCAGGCCCGATCAATTGTCAGGATATCAGCCGTGAGCGTTTCCGCTTGAGGCGGTATCTTTATGCGAATCGTTTTCAGGTCAATGCCTAAAACCCTGCCGCGCTTGCCGGTCAGTTCGGCGGCGTAAAGCAGCCAAGAACCCGGTGAACATCCCAGATCGAGTACCCGGTCGCCTTTTTTTATCAAATGAAATTTTTTTTGGGCCTCTTTTAGCTTAAACACCGATCGGGCCGGATACTGTTCTTTTTTGGCCTGTTCCGAATAGTGATCCTTCCAGGGCCGATGCTTGGCAGCGATGAATTTCATTTCTTTGAGTTACAAAGTCTGCGGTTAAATAAAAAAATCAGAAAAGCAGGTCCACGGCTTCTGACACGGTTTTTATCCCCGCAACTTTAATCCCTTCAATATCGCGAATGCGCTTAAAATTGCCGTCCGGAACCAGGCAGCGTTTAAAGCCCATTTTTTTGACCTCGGCAACCCGGGTATCAACCTGACCGATCGCCCGGACTTCGCCGGTAAGACCAACCTCACCCAGCACGACCGTACCGTCCGGAACGGGTTTGTCCAGAAAGCTGGATGCGATCGCCGAAACGATGGCCATATCCACCGCCGGTTCGATCACCTTGACCCCGCCGGCCACATTCATGAAAATATCATGTCCCATCAGGTGCATGCCGAGTTGTTTTTCCATAACCGCTGCCAGCAAGGCGACCCGATTGGGATCCAGCCCCAGAATGGTTCGCCGCGGCGTGCCAAAGATAGTGCTGCTGGCCAGGGCCTGAAGTTCAACCAGAATCGGCCGCGTGCCTTCCATGCTGGCGGTAACCGCGGAACCCGGCGCACTCGCAGGCCGCTCGGATAAAAAGACAGCCGATGGATTGGCGACCTCATCCAGGCCTTGATCTTTCATTTCAAACACCCCGATTTCGTTAGTGGGGCCAAATCTATTTTTAACCGCGCGTAGAATCCGAAAGATATGATTGCGGTCGCCTTCAAAATACAAAACCGTATCGACCATATGCTCCAGAAGTTTGGGGCCTGCAATGGCACCATCTTTGGTCACATGACCGACCAGCAACGTCGGTATGCCGGTCTTTTTGGCCATCAGCATCAAACGGACCGTGGATTCCCGGACCTGGCTGACGCTTCCGGGGGCTGAGGCCAGTTCAGCGTTGTACATGGTTTGAATCGAATCAATGACCAGGACCTGCGGGGGGTCGGCTTGAATCATCGTCAGAATCGCATCAATTTCGACTTCGGAAACCACCATCAATTTGGATGCAACCGTATCCAGCCGCTGGCTCCGCAAGCGAATCTGCTGATTGGACTCCTCGCCGGATACATACAGAACTTTGTGGCCTTGATTCGCCAGCCCGTATAGAGCCTGCAGCATCAGCGTTGACTTGCCGATTCCGGGATCTCCACCGATCAAAACCAGGGTTCCGGGCACCAGACCGCCGCCGAGCACCCTGTCAAATTCCCGGATATCTGTTAAGAGACGGTTATCCGTTTCCAGCTCGATTGAATCTATCGCCACGGGGGTTGACTGCTGATTTACCAGCGAGCGGTGGGCATCTCGAAAAGACCGGCCGGCCGACCTTTCCTCCACAATTGAATCCCAGGTACCGCAGTCCGGGCACTTGCCCATCCATTTGGGAGTCTGGTAGCCGCAGGTTTGACAGCAGTAAATAATTTTGGTGCCTTTTTTCATGATAGAAAATTATCAATAAGTATGTTATTATTGGGTTTAATTATTTTACTTAAATAACACGGGATATCGATGCAATCAAGCGGGTTCTATCTATACACAACGACTTAAATCATTGCGCATACATACACAGCGAATTACAAGTCTTACCGATTTCTATAGCTTTAATGTCGACAATTCGCCCGTAAGATACGCAATTAATGGTGATGCTGTGTATAACAGAACGAATGCGAATTTTGTGATTTGAGATCTCATCTGGAGTATTTATGGTGCGACAATGCTATAAATGGGGAACGAATTGGATGATCTTCGCCGCCAGCCTGCTGGTTGTCGGATATTTAATTCCGGCTGAATCCAGGGCTGCTGTCGAATCCAGCAAGAAGCCACTTTCATCTGTTCAAAAACGGTTGATAGCCGACGGCTTTGACCCGGCAAAAATAAAGCGGCTGTATCGCCGGCCGCAAGTATTCTTCGAAGCCGATGGCGTCATACTGCTTTTTACCTATAAAGAAGCCCGGGTGAATTACGGCCAGTTCACAAATAAATGGTCCATCCGCAAAGCCAAACAGTATATTCAGGAAAATGAGGCCAATCTGACGCGCATTGAAAAAACATACGGTGTCGATAAAAAGATCATTACCGCGATTCTGCTGGTTGAAACCGGGCTGGGGGCCTCGGTGGGAACGCGCTCGACCTTAAATACGCTTTCCACAATGGCGGCTTTGACGGACCCGGTGGTTCGAAACAAGTTATGGGATTTGATCCCGGATTCAAAGAAAATTTCAAGAAAAAAATTCGAAAAGAAGGCAGCATCTCGATCAAAGTGGGCTTATGCAGAACTTAAAGCCTTTTTAAAATATACCAACCGGGAAGGATTTGATCCGGCATTAATTCCCGGCTCCTTTGCCGGTGCGGTGGGCGTTGCCCAATTTATGCCCAGCAACATTCTGGCTTACGGCAAAGACGGTAACGACGACGGAATGGTTGATATGCTCAATCACACCGATTCGATGGCCAGTATCGCCAATTTTCTCAAAAGCCATGGATGGCGCACGGGGCAAAGCCGCAAAAAAGCCGAAAAAATTATCTATCACTACAACCACAGCAGCTATTACGTAAACACCATCTTAAAAATCTCCAGGCGCTTGAAAAGTTAAACATGACTTTGAAACTGCTCGGCATATTCTTGGCTTTATGTATTCCCTTTTTGATCGCGACCGTATGGGCCGTCGTCGATGTGGCTCAAAAAGATTTTGGTACTGTCGGCAAAAAAGCATTGTGGTGGGTGATTGCATCGGTGCCCTTTGTCGGCTTCATTGTGTATTTAATATTCGGATTCCGAAAGGGAAAGAAGCCGGCGGGCGCAATTTAAGTTTTAGAGTTTTAGAGGTCACTGGCTACTGGCTTCTGGCCGCTGGTCACTGGCCTCTAAAAACAGGCAACGACCAGGAAGCGATAAATAACGATTGACAACAATCCCTTTAATTTAATATTTAGTTGCCAAAGCAATAAAATGGTCCCATCGTCTAGTGGTTAGGACGTCGGCCTCTCACGCCGGTAACGGGGGTTCGAATCCCCCTGGGATCACCA
>CBDUUO010000336.1:0-4325 GCA_965370395.1 uncultured bacterium | reverse complement strand
GAAGTGGAGCGGGCGCTGTCCATGGCCGACGGTGCGATCCTCCTGGTCGACGCCTCCGAGGGGCCGTTGCCCCAGACCCGGTTTGTTCTGAAAAAAGCCCTGGAAGCCGGCCTGAAGATCATCGTGGTCATTAACAAGATGGATCGCCAGGACGCCCGGCCAGGACCGGTTCTGGATGAGATCTATGATCTGCTGATCGACCTGAACGCCACCGACGAACAGCTCGAGTTTCCCCTGCTATACGCGGCGGGTCGGGACGGTATCGCCCGCAGAACCCTAGACGAAGAGGGAAAGAACCTCCACGCTCTTATGGACACGATTCTTGAAGAGATTCCGGGTCCTTTCTACGATCCCGAGGCGCCGTTCCAGATGCTGGTATCGGACCTGGGCTATTCGGATTATCTGGGTCGGCTGGCGATTGGAAAAATTTTCAACGGGACGGCCCGGTCCAGGGACACCCTGGTCTGCATCGGCAAATCCGGGGAAAGTTCGCCGCTCAAGGTTTTAAAACTTCAGGTCTACGACGGGATCACCCTCAGGGAGATGGATGCGGTGGGGGCCGGGGATATCGTGGTGCTGTCGGGCGCTGAAGCGGTCGAGATCGGGGATACCATCTGTAACCGGGAGGCTCCCCACGCCCTGAAGAGAATCGCCGTCGACGAACCCACCGTATCCATGAAGTTCACCATAAACGACTCGCCGCTGGGCGGCCGGGACGGGAAGTATGTTCAGTTGAATCGGATCCGTGAACGCCTGTTGCAGGAGACACGCCGCAATGTGGCCATCCGCTTGGAAAACGGCAGCGAGCGGGACACCCTTCTCGTCAAGGGCCGCGGAGAGTTTCAACTGGCCATCCTCATCGAGACCATGCGCCGGGAAGGCTATGAATTCGGTGTAGGACGACCGGAAGTCATCTACCGCTATGAAAACAATCAGAGGCTTGAGCCCATCGAGCGGCTGCTGATCGACTGCGAAGAGCGCTTTCTGGGGGTGGTTACGGAAAAACTCTCGATTCGCAAGGCAAAGATGACGCACCTGATCAACAGCGGAAACGGCCGGGTGAGAATGGAGTTTTCCGCACCCGTCCGGTCTTTGATCGGATACCGTGACAAATTTCTGACGGACACCCGGGGCACGGGCATCATGCACTCCCTGTTCAACGGCTACGAATCCTTTAGGGGGGAATGCCCCAGCCGGTTCACCGGCTCCCTCGTTTGCGACCGCAACGGACATGCCGTGCCCTACGCCCTTTTCAACCTGGAACCCAGAGGACGGCTATTCATCTTGCCGGGCGATGCGGTGTACGAGGGAATGATCATCGGCGAGCACAACCGGGGCAGTGATATCAACGTCAACCCCTGCCGAGAAAAGAAGTTGTCCAACATGAGGGCGGCCGGAAAGGACGATGCCGTCACTCTCTCTCCGATCAAACCTTTTACCCTGGAGCAGGCCATCAACTTTATTCGTGAAGACGAGCTGGTGGAGGTCACCCCCTTGTCGGTGCGCATGCGAAAGGCCGTGCTCTCTGCCCAGAAGCGCCACACGCTTCGCGCGTGCCGGCTGAAAAATGTACAGGCAGCCTGATGCGATCGGTGAAGCGCCCGATCTCTTCAGAAAGGAGATTTCCGGAATGGAAGGGAAAAACCGGCGAGACATCGTGTCTGGAACCGAAGTGTGTGTCGTTTTGAAAAAGGACCAGCGCACCGGAAAACTGACCCGGGGTTTTGTCAAGGACGTTCTGACCCGATCGGCCGGCCATCCCCACGGCATCAAGGTTCGGCTGACCGATGGGCAGGTGGGAAGAGTCAAAAAGATCCTCGCCGCCATCCCCGACACCGGGTGATTAGTGATTCGCAAAGGGGTCACCCATTAAAGGGTCTGTCAAGTAAAAAAACACCTCTCCCTTGAAAAAAACACCTCTTTTTTTTCGCTTGGCTCTTAGTTCCTCACAGCACGGTCTTGTTTTGCTACCCGTCTCGCACCCGTTATTTCTTTTTGATCGTATGAAAGAAGGAAACGATGGTGAAAGATTGATGTATTGAATTGAGTCAAGTGGGGAAAGCAGGCCCGCAGGTTACCCCGGGCTCTCACAGACGCCATCTTTTGCCGGGTCGACGCCTTCGATCAGGCTCGCCCTGTTGAATCTCCCCGTTTTTATTTGACTTTTCTTAAAAGTAAGGATTTGCAAATTTGTAAAGTGTCACTATGTTAAAATCAGTGCTGAAATATTTATTCAGTTACCATCCTTATTTTTTATTCTAACACTTCAAATAAATATATGGGATTACCATGGATGCTTATAAAATTTTATTGAAAGTCACATCGAAAAAAGAATTGAATAATTTATTAAATTTTTTACATAAAAATCATTTCCCGCTCGACCCTTGCTCCAATTACCCCCAGATTCGGGAGGTGGATAAGAATCTGGCAGAAGTGGTTTTCTTGGCGAGTTCAAGAGATCTGAAAAAACTTGAAGAAGGCGGTTACAAATATGAAATCGTGAAAGACTATTCAGATGAGGTTGATCCCAGAGAATATGTATCCAAAACAAATCGCTTCAAAGCACAACTGGAAAAGCTAAAAAAATCAAGGTAAAAAATTATGTATCTGAACATAGAAGAGACCCTTACAAAATTAGAAATTTTGCAGACCCAATATCCTGAGTATTGTGAAGTTATTACGCTCCCCGAGCAAACAGAAGAAAATAGGGATGTCTGGGCGCTGCGTGTTAAAACAAGTTCAGAGAAGGCCAAACATGGCATCCTCATTATTGCAGGTCTGCATGCCCGGGAATGGGGTAACACGGATATCGTCATTTTTTTTATCGAAGAGATTCTGAATGCCTATAACGCTTCTTCTGATCTTGTTTTGGGTAATAAAACTTATACGGCTGCCGAAATTCAATCCATTGTTGATAATCTGGATATATTTATCGTTCCCGTAACCAATCCGGACGGCAAGTTTTACAGTTTTCAAGACGGTAATGATGAAGCGGGTGGACCGAAAAACATGTGGCGCAAAAACAGACGGGTAAACTCCGACTCAGAATGCAGGGGCGTTGACTTAAACCGGAATTTCGATTTTCTGTGGGATTTCAACAGCAAAATGCACCCGGAGTCTTTGCCGGAGCATGCCAGCCGGTGTCAAGGTGTCCTTTTTGTATCAGACGATCCCTGCAGCCCGGTCTATCATGGTCACAGAGTCTTTTCGGAACCGGAAACCAGGAACATCAGGAGTCTTTTAAACACATATACGCATATCAGATTTTTTGTTGACGTTCATGGCACCTTGGGGATCTTGCTCATGCCATGGGGTCATGAGGAAATACAGCATAATGATCCTTACATGAACTTTTTAAATGACGCATATGATGGGTTGCGCGGTTTGACAGACGCGGTGAACACTTCATCCTACGGCTGCAGTTCGGAACCGGTCAATCCGGATGGCAGCGCATACCAGGAATACATGCATCCGGTTGACCAGAGTCGTTTTCAGATCATGGGTGAGACTCAGAGACAGGCCATCGAGGATGTACGGGGTCAAGCTTATGATTTTGCACCTGGCTTTACAGGCCTATATGGCATAACCGGGGGAACCAAAGATTACGGTCTGGGTCGGCATATCGCAGATCCCGATCGCGCAAAGGTCGATACGTTTCTTTATGAGTATGGTATCAACACTGATTTTCAGCCTCCTTTTGAAGACGCTTCGGCACCCGACGACATGGTCAGAGTGATCAGAGACTGCGCTTCGGGCCTTATCGCACTGTGTGTAAATGCGCAGCGCGTCCCGATTGTTGATCACAGTCCCAAAATAAATGACTTTGGCAAAGTCAGAATCGGCGCTGCTGAGCAATCTATTATTCGATTGTTTAACAAAAGTACGAGAGATATTGAAATCACCAACGTGAATGTCATTTCTGTCAAACCAGCACCTTTTACCGTGACCAATCCGTCGGCATTCATTATCGCACCCAACCAATCTGCTGACATTCCCGTATCGGCTGCCCCAACTGATACCAATTCGTATAAAGCTTTTGTCGGAATTGAATTTCGCTATTATGATGAAAAAACCATACATGATGTGCGCATGATTGAATGCAAAGCCGAAGGTTGTGAAGTCGACGAAGATGCGTGCATTGCACCCGTATTTAGCGCGGGTAATATTTTCATTTGCTTAATTTTCTTAATCATTATCCCCCTGATTATCGCAGTTTTACTCCCTTTTATCTGGATTCCCAGCGTATTCTGTAAGATCAAACAACTGTGGTTTAGATTAAAGAACTGCAGCAGCGGAAACAATGATACCTGCACCGTATTGTAGAA
>CBDUUO010000335.1:0-4347 GCA_965370395.1 uncultured bacterium | reverse complement strand
TGATATATAAAAATTAGTTTTATTCTTCTCTTACGATTAACCATTAACCAATAACGAATAACGCCAATTGGGGTTATCGTTATCATTTAAGGATACCGCTACGATCTATGAAGGCAAACCGCGTCATTATTCTTTTGTATATTCTATTGGTTTTCAGCGCATGTGTGCAAAAACCCCCGGTTTCCACCGAACCCGCGCCGATCGGCGTTGAAGAAGAGCTTTTTGTTGCAGCCGAGAAAATGTTTGAATTTCAAGACTACTCCCAGGCTCTGGAAGCTTATCGTGCTTATGTCAACCAGTATCCCGACAGACCTCTGGCACCCGCTGCTTTGATGAAAATCGGCAAAATCAATTCAATTTTGGGCAGCTATGTTGAAGCGCGTCGCGCTTATAATCGCCTGATTTCAGAATACCCCCGGAGTTCTTTCAACCCGGATGCCCGGGTGGAGATTTTGTTTACACTTTACCAGGAAGGTGCTTATTCAGCGGTTATTGAGCAGGCATCTGAAGTTTTACGGAGTCTCGATTCAGCCCCGCACATTTTCCGGACCTATGCATTGGTGGGTGATGCCTACCTGGCGCTCGGATCGCCGATTGATGCCTTCAAATACTATGTGGAAGCCCAGCAAATTGCTTCGGAGCTGGAACAGGAGGCCATAACCCAGAAAATAAAAACATCCATTGCCCAGCTTGATTCAGTAACAATTGTCGGGCTGCTGAAAAGCCGGGAAAGACATATTCCCCGGGAATACCTGATGTTTCAGCTGGGGTTGAACTACGCCATGGAGGAAAAATATGATGATGCCCTGATGGCCCTGGAAAATTTTTTGGATCAATTTCCTGAGCACGAAAATGCGATGCTGGCTGAAGATCTGATTAAACAGATCAAAGAAAGTGCACTATTTAATCGCCATACCATTGGTTGTCTGCTACCGCTTAGCGGTCCTTATCAAGCAGTCGGTTCTCGGGCTTTGAAAGGTATTGAACTTGCTCTTGAACGCTTCAGCGCGCAATCCAGCGGCCCTCAGATGAATATTGTCGTCAAAGATTCAGGCGGCGATCCGGATCAAACACGCCTGGCGATGCAAGAATTGATCGATGAGAAGGTCTCCACCATCATCGGTCCCATTGTCACAGCTGAGGTTGCCGCTGCCGAAGCCCAGGCAAACGGAATCCCAATCATTACCTTAACTCAGAAAGACAATATCACCTCGATCGGCGATTATGTTTTCAGGAACTTTATTACCCCCCAAATGCAGGTAAAGGCCATAGCCGATTACACCGCCATATCACTCGGTTTGAATCGGTTTGCGATTCTTTACCCGGATGAAACTTACGGCATCACATTTATGAATCTGTTCTGGGATCGGTTAATTGAGAATGGAGGAAAAATCGTCGGGGTCGAAACTTACAACCCGCAGCATACGGATTTCGCTGATCCCATCAAAAAACTTGTCGGGCTGTATTATGATATTCCCGCGGATTTAAAAGAAGCTGCTGAATTGAGCGTGGAAGAAGATGAGCATCAAAGAGATTCGGACTCGCCGTTGGCTCAGGATAACAGCGATGAGAATCAAGCGCAGAAAACTGCCGAAGAAGAACCGGAGGCAATTGTTGATTTTGATGCCATATTCATCCCGGATTCACCCCGCACGGCCGGTTTGATTATTCCGCAGCTGGCGTTTTATGATGTCAAAGATATTTATCTGCTGGGCACGAATCTATGGCACTCGGATGCGTTGATTGAAATGGCCGCCCAGTATGTTCAAGGCGCCATTATGCCCGATGGCTTTTTTGCCGGAAATTCGGCACCGGTTGTGCAGGATTTTGTCAAAATATTCGAAGAAACCTATCAGGAAAAGCCGGGATTTATTGAAGCGGTGGTATACGATTCAGCCATGATGGTCTTCAGTGTGCTTAATCAACCCGATCTTCGATTTAAAAGTGAACTGAAAAATGAACTTTTAAATATGGCTGGTTTTTCAGGCGTCACCGGCCCTACCCATTTTGATGAGAATGGAGAAGCGCAAAAGCAGCTATATCTTCTGAGGATTAAGGGCAGGCGATTCGTCGAGTTGGAGCAATAACGGGTTTCCTAACCCTCGTTCGATAACAACAAAATAGTGACTAAAGTGAACTAAAATTGGAAGTGACTAAAGTTAATGAGCCGCTACGCTCCATCTTTTATTATAAAAATGAAAGAATTCCTCAACTTTAGTCACTTTAGCTCACTTTAGTCACTTTAGCTCACTTCTTTTTATGAGTATTTTGATTTTGATTAGAAAATCAAATACAAAAAGCTGATGCTAATCATTCTTAAGAGAGCCCTGCCCGGTTGCTTCCAGCGCGCTGCGCCACAGACTGCCTTTCGGATCGATCTGTTTGCGTTTTCCGGCCACCGTCTTCATGGGCACATGGACAAAGTTGTTGTTCCAGTGTCCGATTAGCAGGTTTGTTTTGCCGGTCATACCGGCGTGGACCGCATTGCGTCCCAGGAAATTGCAAAAAACGCGATCGTTGGCGTTTGCCGACAAACTCCTGATCATATAGCTTGGATCGATATATTTAGTGGAGATGTTGATGCCTTTCGCATCGAAATAAGATATAATGGTCTCCTTAAGATATATCCCAATATCGTTGAGTTTAATATTGCCGGAGGCATCGCGTTCGGTTTTTTCATTCTCAAAAAATTTTTGACCGGCGCCCTCTGCGACAACAATGACCGCATGCCCTCTATCCGCCAATCGCGCCCGCAACGCTTCTAACAGCCCATTGGGCCCATTCAGATCGAAATCGACCTCGGGGGTTAATACAAAATTGACATCCTGCTGAGCCAATGCGGCCGTTGCCGCAATAAAGCCCGAGTGCCGGCCCATCAGCTTTAAAAGGCCAATGCCGTTTGGATAGCCCTGGGCTTCATTATGGGCGCTCATAATTGCGCGGGTGGCAACATCGACAGCCGTATCGAAGCCAAACGAGCGGGATACCAGGTAAATATCGTTATCAATGGTCTTGGGAACTCCGAGCACGCTGATCTTCAGGTTTCGCTTCAGAATGATATCTGCAATCCGGGTAGCGGCCATCAGCGTTCCGTCGCCCCCGATCATAAATAAGATGCCCACGTTCATGCGTTCCAAACAATCAACAATTTCTTCAACATCCTGCGGGCCCCTGGAAGATCCCAGAACCGACCCGCCTCTTTCGTGAATATTGACGACGTAGTCCGGGGTCAGGTCGATGACCGGGTGGCCGAATTTAGGTATGAATCCTTGAAGGCCGAATCGGATCCCATATATGGTGCGAACACCATAGCCCCAGTGAAGCTCTAAAACAATTGAACGGATGATATCGTTTAACCCGGGGCACAGCCCGCCGCATGTCACCAGGGCGCAGCGCAGTTTGCTGGGGTCAAAAAAAATGTTGTCTCTGGGACCTGCCAGTTCAAAACAAGGCGGTGCCTGGTCGTCTTTGAACTGCTGGGCAAGGCTTAGCGCACTGATATCAATAACCACCCGTTCATTATCTGTCACAAATGTGATGCTGTTGGCGCCCTTGGCCCGGTTTTGAACCGGCGAAGGTATTTTGGCCTCACCCAGGATAGGTATATCTGTCTCAATAGATGCTGAATCCATAATCACCTCAAACAAAATGCGTTAGTTGCCGGAACCGGTGCGGCTTCATTCCATTGCGGACTATCTTATCACAACTGAAATAATTTTTTTAATTTTTTATTGACAAGCAGCCCCGGCCCCATTATATTCCGGGGACTTTTTTTTGAATAATCTAAACTGGCACGGATATTGCTGCAGTTTAGCCCCATCTTTTTCTTTATTACTTAGCGCCGGAAGGGGGTGATTCCAATGATTTGCGCAACGATTAAAAAAGGCATGCAGTGCACTTTTATGACTTCAAAAGGGTGCTGCTATAATGGTGGAATTTGTCACCAGGTCGTCGAGCAGTGCAATGGCTGCAACCGCGGCACCGAACTTTCTTCCGGATGGTACTGCACCGCCTGCCCGGATCCGTCCCTTAAGTGGAAAAACGGCAAATGTAACCTGGCTACCCATGTGACCATTGAATCCAATAAAGCCAAAACAAAAATTAACCCGCTAAAAGCATCCAAACGCAAGAGCAGATAGGCCGGTCTATGGCACCAACATAAAAACCCCGTCCCCAGGGCGGGGTTTTATTTATCTTCATCTGATAAAAGCCGGGGTAATGGAGCGTTGGAGCTATTCATAATTTGGATTTTAGAATTCGGATTTTGGATTTAAAAACAGACTGACCAGCTTCACAATTGGGCTCCAGTTTTTTCAATCCGCAATCTAAATTCCAAAATCTAAAATC
>CBDUUO010000334.1:0-4348 GCA_965370395.1 uncultured bacterium | reverse complement strand
AATAGATTATATCACCAGGGTCAAATACATTCCGTGATCATTGGTTTTTGTCGCAATGGAAATTTTACAAAATTTAACAACGCAAATCGAACTGCAGGCGGTCAGAAAATCCCTGCACCTGGATCGGCACGGGGATGCTCAATTGGTGCAGCGCCTCATCGATAAGGCTAAAACCCTTATCGAGCCCAAAGCAGCATTTAAGCTGTGCTACATCGATGAAAAGCTGCAAGATGCGGTTATGGTCGAAGGCCTGCGTTTGGGAAGTAAGGTGTTGCGCAAAAATCTAAATGCAGTCGAGCGGCTTTTCCCTTATGTGGTTTCGATCGGTCCCGGGCTGGAACAGGCATCCGGCAAGATAAGCGATATCCTGGAAAAATATTATCTGGATGTTATTGGCAATATTGCGTTGGCGGCTGTCCGCAAACAGCTTCATGATCACCTTTGCAACAAATTTGCCCTTAAAAAAATTTCGTTTATGAGTCCCGGATCGTTGCAGGACTGGCCACTGGAGGCCCAAAGCCAGTTGTTTCAACTCCTGCCGGATATAGAGGCGGCCATTGGCGTTCGCCTGACCGAATCCCTTTTGATGATACCCACCAAATCCGTATCCGGAATTTATTTTCAGACCGAGGTTTCTTTTGTTAACTGCCAGCTATGTCAGCGAGGAAAATGCCCGGGCAGGAAAGCACGCTATGATGAAGATCTGGCGCGAGACTACGGGATTATAGAATAAGGCTCACAGAAATCGAAAAATTAGCCGCTATCCCGAAGGCTGCTTCAGCCGCTTGAGGCGCTCTTTGGAAAAATCGTATTCGAGCCATGTATCCAGAAAAGAGCCTAGTGCTTCTCGGTAGTGTTTAATCGCTTTTTGCTTGTCTCCGCTCCCTTCAGCCCATAACCCCACAGCGCTATGGGCAGTGAGGAGGTTCTCGGGGCTTTCTCCGGCCTGTTCCAGCAGCGATCTTTCAGTCTGTTTGCCCAACAGATAGTCGCTGATCGTCAGATACCAGGGATCCATGGTGCGACCGACAAAAGCCTCGAGACTTGCCCGGGTTTCATCCGCAAGACCCTGCTGGTTTAATATCCCGGCTTCCAGAATCCCTAAACTCATCCGATCTGCGTTTTGACGGCCGCCGCCATTTAAAAAGATGCGGATGTATTCCAGTGACTGAGACCAGTCCTCGTCAGCAGCGCTGTAATAGGACAGAGCCACATAGATCTTGCGGTTTTTCGGATATATCTCCGATATTCTTTTAAGCACCTCCCGTTTTTCTTTGATCGCCACGGTCTCATCCATAAATTTGGTCATCAATGGGGGTAACTCGACTTTAAGCTTTGCATCCTGCTCCAGATAATTCTTAACGCTTTTGTTAAACGCCTCGATGTCCTTGCTGTATTTCTGCCACTGGGCCTTGGTCTTCAGCGCTTTTCGACGGCGTTTCTGCAATTGCTCCAGTTTGGCACTCGCCATGAAAAACTCCCATGCATCCGGATCAGCGCTAAGCACCGCTTCTCTCAGCAGCTTTTCTGCCCCCTCCCAATCCTGGCCTTTGGCCCGGATAAGGCTGACCGCATAATTAAGCCAGCTTTTTTCAGAATCGGTATGCCAGCTGTCTAAAGCCGAAACCTCATCGATCAAGCCCTCCAGAACCCGAACCATATGTCCTTGAAATTCTGCCGAAGAACGCCAGTCTATAGCCAGCAGGGCCTCGCGGTCAGAACTTTCCCCGCCTTTCCCGGCAAGCCAATCAATTAAAAACAGCATCAGCCGGGCTTCCGGATTTTCAGGATCCATGGAAAGGGTTTCGGAAAACAGCTTCCTGGCGCCCTGGTTTTCCCCGGTGCAATAATGCATCATGCCGGCTGCCATAATCATCTCCGGCTGCGGGTTGCCCTTGAGTTCTTCATCGGCCAAAGCCTGTGCCTCGGCCCACAGGCCCTCGGTGGCTTTTTCCTTGATCTTTTCCAGCGTTTTCTCAATTGAAAAATCCAGTTCGCCATTCCACTTGGCCTGGCCGGTCTTTAATTCTTCAAGAAACGTTGCAGCATTCGTAATGGGCAACACCATGCCCAGATCCCAGCGGGGGGTTAGGGTCGGCATCAGCCCCTGGGCAATATCCATGGCGACGCCGGCGGCAATACCGATCACTTTGCCCCGCACATCAATAATGGGTCCTCCGCTGTTGCCGCCATAAAAAGAGGAATCGACCTGGATCACATTTTCAAAAGATCGGCGCACATTGCCCCCGGTTACACTGGCGTTAACCGTATCGGCCTGGGTTCGGCTGCCCAGGGGAAACCCGATGGTGATCAGCCGTGAAAGCTTGGGAACACTCTTGGAATCCAGCTTTAAGTCCAAGGGCAGCGGTTCCAGCCCTTCCGGCACCCGGTCAATTTTTATGACGGCAAAATCATCTCTAAGCGGCGATGTGATCACCTGACGGGTTTGTACCGGCGGCTTGGGCACGCCGGCAATCGACAGACGCGGTTCGGATTCGGTGCTGTAAGCATTTTCAATAAAATAAACATCGGTCAAATCCGGGCTTTCAATCAGGCGGGAGACACGGTTAAAGGCCCGAGCGCCTTCAAACCATAAAAATATCCGGTATTTTAATTCCGGCATCTTCTCAACTGCTCTGAAATGATAAACGGCGGCCATCAGGTTGGAGTCCTCCAGCCAGGGGCAAACCACGTGCCGGCTGGTAAGCATATAACCGTCACTGTCCACCAAAAATGCAGTGCCCTCCGCCATATTGCGATACATTTTTTCATTATCGATATCCAACCAGTACTCCACCAGTATAAATGCGATCGACGGGGAATATTGATTGGCATAATCTTCCAGGCGGTTCTCAAAGCCCTCTTTACGCTGGCTGAGATGATACCAGGCCAGAACACCGGCAACGGATAAAATGATGATTAAAATGGCCAGCACACTGATGCGATTCTGCAGCCCTTTTATCGTCAGCCTGCGCGCGGCGGCAGCCGGGGGCAGCGGTTGCGCCACTTCTTCCATGGGCCTTTCTTTAATGCGGGCCAATGACACCGCCACCTCGGCCATGGATCGGGGCCGTATATCCGGATCATCGGCCAGCATGACTTTCAACAGGACTTTGGCCGCTTCCGGCAAATTAAGCTGATCGACTTTGGCCAGATAGTCGGTGGTTTCCAGATCGGCTGAAAGCAGCTCCACAAAAATTTTACCCAGCGACCAGATATCACTTCTGAAATCAAGGGGGCGATGGTTGACGATATCCGGGTGGACGTCCAACAATTTTTTTAGCAAGGGTCCGGGGCGGTCGAGTTTGGGGTCAAAAAATCGTGAAAGTTTATAATCGATTTTGACCTCGAGCCTTCCGCTTTCAGCCTTGACCAGCATAATGTCGTTTAAGATGAGGTGGGGAATAAAGTAGCCTTCCTGATGAAGCACGGTGAGGATGGAAGCCATCTGGAAAAACAGGTCAAAGGCCACCTGGCGATCGGTCAGGCGCCCGGATGTCAGCAAAGACCCCCAGTTTTCGGTATCGATCCACTCGCTGATGCGGTACCACAGCCCGTCGGTTGAACGTCTAATGGCATAATGGCGGACGAAGCCTTTATCGGGCAGCTTTTTGAGACGTTCCAGCTCCTGCTTGAGCCTATCAGCCACTTCTTCATCGACCCCCGATTGGAGCGTAAACAGGCGGATCATGACCATCTCGCCGGTTCGTTCCCGGATGGCCCGGCAAAGAAAACTGGAATAACCTTCATGAAGAATATCGACGATCCGATAATCATCGATGTATTTGCGGCCTTCACCGATTTCGTTTCCGCAGGCCGGACAGAGCGTGACCTCTTCGGCAACCGGCTGGTCACATTTGGGGCAGAGTCTCATAATTTTTTCTATAATATTGGAGGGCTCATGGGTTAATTGCACACAAATAAATTGTCAGGCAAAATGAAACCGCCTGCAAAAAGTTTACTTTCATTTATGAGTAGGAGTCAAGCTCCAGGATGGATAACCTTCGGGGCTGAATATATCAAGGCTAAATTTCGAACAGAAGAGTTTGGTTTCTATGCCAAGATTAATAAATCAATTATTCCTAAACTTTTCAATATATTATATGCAACCCAACACTGAATGTCAAGTAAAGAGAGCGTACCATTTATATACAAGCCGGACCCAGTCACAGTATGGCTGAAGACAATCTCAAAGCTGTATCTAAATTTTTCTTTACAAAACCATCAGTTCCCGTCAGTCTTATCTAAAGAAAAATCTAAAATCAAAACCCCTTTTAGGATAAAAAAACAGATCAATGAAATTTTCGAAATTCCATAAAACCGTTCAAGAGATTTTAAGAACAGATTT